>NZ_DASVUM010000045.1:0-55058 GCF_036387035.1 Pseudomonas sp.
CGGTTTGCTGAGCTACGTGGAGCCGGTGCTGCTGGTGGGCGTCGCGCTCTTGCTGGGCGAATCCATCGGCCGCGATGAATGGATGACCTACCTGCCCATCTGGCTGGCGGTCATGGTGCTGGTGGGTGAAGGCGCCAAACACGTACTGGCCCAGCGGCGCCGAAACAGCGTTTGATTCGAACGAGGGTCTGTCTGGCCAGGTGGTCGCTGCCACTCTGGCAACAACCCCGTTCATTCAGCCAGTCGTGCTGAACATCACTGCCCGAACCGCGCCAGCTGCATCTCCCGCAAACGGCTCAACGTGCGCCGAAACGCGAACGCCAGATA
This sequence comes from Pseudomonas sp., assembly GCF_036387035.1. Lineage (GTDB taxonomy): Bacteria > Pseudomonadota > Gammaproteobacteria > Pseudomonadales > Pseudomonadaceae > Aquipseudomonas. The sequence goes on from NZ_DASVUM010000045.1 coordinate 328, forward strand.
GCCCTCGGTGTAAAGCTCGGCCATCGGCATCGCGGCTTCGATGTACAGCGGCACCTTGCGGTCATAGCACTCGTCCACCAGCGCAATGAAACGCCGCACGCCATCGTCGTAGGGCGACAGTTGCGGCAGCTCGCGGTCCCCCGCCGTGACCTGCTCCACGCCATCTTCGGTGCCACGGGCAATGCGCCCCTCGCGCTGGGGGGCACTCAATGCCGGGACGTCACTCAATAGGACGGCTTTATAGCGATCGCACAGCTCGATGAAATCCATCGCCGCCAGCGGCTGCTCGCACAGGTCGGCATAACGGCACCAGATCACCGTGCGACTGCTTCGCACCACCGGCACATGCCGCCGTCCCAGCGGAACTGGCTGAATCGACACCGACTCCCCGCTGCTCAGCGTCTCGAACACCTCGACCAGCGCACTCGGCCCGCTCTGCGCTTTCACCCAATAACGCTGCTGCGCCCGACCGGGATGCAGCCGGTGATCCTCGCCGCCGTCGACCGAGATGACTTCCATGAAGTGATTGATCGCCGTGATCGCCGGCACGAAACGCTCGCGGTTGTGGCCGGTGGCGTAGAGCTGTTCGGGCAATTGGTTGGAGGTGCAGACCAGCACCACCCCCTCATCGAACATGGCGCGCAGCAGGCCGCCGAGAATCACCGCGTCGCCAATGTCGTTGACGAACAGCTCGTCGAAGCACAGTACGCGCACCTCCTGCGCCAGCTCGCGGGCCAGCGCCTGCAACGGTTTGGCCACACCGGTCAGGTGAAACAGACGCTGATGCACCCAGCGCATGAAGTGATGAAAATGCTGGCGCCGCGCGGGCACCTGCAAGCTTTCGTAAAAGCGGTCCATCAGCCAGGTCTTGCCACGCCCCACCGGGCCCCACAGATAAACACCCTTGACCGCGCCGCCGCGCTTGCCATCGGTCAGCGCCTGCCAGCACGCCTGCAAGTGCAGCACGGCATTGTGCTGTGCCTCGTCCGGCTGAAAACCCTGGGTATCAACGGCCTGCTGCCAGGCTTCAAGTGGAGACAGAACGGTCATCGAAACGCTTCATTCGGGAGTGGAAGGTTGATCGTAGCGCCTGGAATACGAGGCGCCCAGCAGGTAGAAACAGCCGCCGGCAATGATGAAAGCCGCCAGCATGTAAAACATGAAATGCGCCGACTGGGTCGCCAACGCGAACCCGCAGAGCACCGGCCCCAGCGCCCCGCCGAGGTTGGAAAGGTTCTGCGCGCCGTAATACATGCCGCGCAAATGCGCAGGCGCAATACGGTCAATGAACATGTACTCCGCCGGAAACACGATGATCTCGCCGAGGGTGAACACCGCGACCGCCAGCGACCAGTGCAGCACAGTAGTCGACAGGGCAAACCCCACCACGCCCATGAGGAACAGGCTGAAACCTGCGGTCAGCCACTGATTCAAGTATTGATGGCTGATGCGCTTGCCGACCACGTACTGCAAACAGATCACCACGGCCGCGTTCACCGCGACCACCGAGCTGATGACCCTGTAGGTGAATTCCGGCGTGTTGGTGGTGACCAGGTATTGCGACAGGTACGCCGTGAATTGCCCGAAGACCACCGCGCTGAGCACGCCGCCGACGGTGAAGCACACCAGCCGGTAGTCCTTGAGAAGGATGCGGCCCACAGCGATAAAGGAAATCGGCGCATTGGCCGGGTCCGCCGAACTCAGCTTGCGATCCCCGTGCAACGCGTAGACCAGAAAAAAACCCAGCCCCAGGGCAGCGGACATCACGAACGGCAGCTTCATGTTCCAGTGCGCCAGTCCCGCGCCAATGAAGGGCCCGACGGCATAGCCGATGTTGATGAGCGTGTAACGCACCGAAAAGACTTTGCTTTGATCGGCCACCGGCAGCAGCTTGCCAAACGCGGCCTTGACCACAATGTCGATGACCGAGTACGCGAAATTGAAAGACACCAGAAACAGGAAGAACAGCCACAGCTTGCCGGTCAGGCACATGCCGATGAAGCCGGCCACGAAAAACCCGGTGAAACTGAGGATCAACCGATAGCTCGACAGCTTGTCGGTAAGGTAGCCGCCGTACAGGCTCAACAGCGAACCGACAATCAGCGCACCGCCGACCACCATGCCGATGTCGCTCATGCTCAGCACGAAGTTCGAAGACAGGTAAATCACCAGATACGGCAAGGTAATTGCCCGGCCCAACGTCAGAAAAAGCGACGAAGAAAGCAGGAGATTGACTGAAGCCGGGTAATGTCTGAGTGCAGCGAGCATCCGTGTTCCGTCCTTCATGACGTGCCGGGCCTTGATGACAGGAATCGGCGAGCTGTTTGAGTCAAACATCGTTACACAATCGCCAGTGACAGAACACCTGAAGAATGGAAGTACCTGCCCGCGTGCGGCATTCCACCGACTGGCTGTCTGCGTTCACATTCCGTAACATCCCCTTCTTTTTGCACGCCGCCCTTCAGGAATGCCATGAAACCCGCCCGCCTTCGCGCCGACGTCCTCGCCGGACTCACCACCTCTTTTGCCCTGGTGCCCGAGTGCATCGCCTTCGCCCTTGTCGCGCACCTCAATCCGCTGATGGGGCTTTATGGCGCCTTCATTATCTGCACGCTGACCGCGCTGTTCGGCGGGCGTCCCGGCATGGTGTCGGGCGCGGCGGGATCGATGGCCGTGGTCATCGTCGCGCTGGTGGTGCAGCACGGCGTGCAGTACCTGCTGGCGACGGTGCTGTTGGGCGGGCTGGTGATGATCGCGTTTGGGCTGCTGCGCCTGGGCAAGCTGGTGCGGATGGTGCCGTACCCGGTCATGCTCGGGTTCGTCAACGGCCTCGCCATCGTCATCGCCATGGCGCAGCTGGAGCATTTCAAAAGCGGCGAAACCTGGCTTAGCGGTACGCCGCTCTACCTGATGATCGGCCTGGTCGCCATGACCATGGCCGTCGTGTACCTGCTACCGCGCCTGACCCGCTCGGTGCCGCCGGCACTGGTCGCGATCCTCGGGGTCGGGCTGCTGGTGTACCTGTTCGGCCTGCCGACGCGCACCCTCGGCGACATGGCGCACATCGCCGGCGGGCTGCCGAGCCTGTCAATGCCGCAAGTGCCGTGGAATCTGGACACCCTGCGCATCATCGCGCCCTACGCGATCCTGATGGCGCTGGTCGGTCTGCTGGAAACCCTGCTGACCCTGAACCTCACCGACGAAATCACCGAGAGCCGCGGCTACCCCGACCGCGAGTGCGTCGCCCTCGGCGTCGCCAACCTGGCGTCCGGCCTGTGTGGCGGCATGGGCGGCTGCGCGATGATCGGCCAGACCGTCATCAACCTCAGTTCCGGTGGCCGGGGTCGCCTGTCCGGCATTGTCGCCGGCGTGATGATCCTGATGTTTGTGTTGTTTCTGTCGCCCCTCATCGAGCGCATTCCGTTGGCGGCGCTGGTCGGCGTGATGTTCGTGGTAGCACAGCAGACCTTTGCCTGGGCCTCGCTGCGCGTCCTGCGCAAAGTCCCGCTGAACGACGTCATCGCGATCATCGCGGTGACCATCGTCACGGTCCTCACCGATCTCGCCACCGCCGTGCTGTTCGGCATCTTGATCGCCGCGCTGAACTTCGCCTGGCAGCAGGCCCGCGAGCTGTACGCCGACAGCCATGTCGAACCGGACGGGAGCAAGATGTACCACCTGCACGGCACACTGTTTTTTGCCTCCACCACGCCGTTCCTGGATCAATTCGACCACGTCAACGACCCGCAACACGTCACGCTGGACTGCCGCCACCTGATCTTCGTGGATTACTCCGCCATCGCCGCTCTGAAAACCCTGCGCGAGCGCTACCACAAAGCCGGAAAACATCTGCGCGTGGTGCATCTGTCGGAGCGCTGCAAAAAGCTGCTCAAGCGCGCGGGTGTTCAGCACGCCTAAGCCGAGCGTTGCCCGCGCTCGCCGCTCAGCGAAGGGCCAGCAAAATAGCCTCAGTCGCCACCACCTGCGCGTACTCGCCGTGCAGGTTCGCCAGGGACATGGCGTGGATGTCCTCGGCACTGCGCGGCTGACCGAAGAAGTCCGCGCCATCGAAGGTGAAACAAGCGTCGTAGGGCACGATGACCTCGAAGCCCAGATTGCCGCCGGTTCGCGCCGTCGACTCCACGGAGTTGTTGGTCACCACCCCGACGATCACTATTTGGTTGATCCCGTCCGCGCGCAGCCAACCTTCCAGTGCCGAATGACAGAACGCATCGGGCACCTGTTTGTGCAGTTCGCCCTCGCCATCCCACGGCACGAAGGCCGGCTGAAACTCGACGCCGGGCTGCTTCGGCCAGAACACCGAGTCCGATGAGCGGGAGAAATGTCGCACGTGAATGACCGTGCGCCCGCTGTCACGCCATTCATCCAACAGCGCAAGCATCTGCCCTTCGGCCCTGGGGTTGTTGCGCCGGCCCAGCTTCGGGTGGTTGATGCCCTGCTGCATGTCGATGAGTATCAAGGCGGCTTTCGGATGGATGTGCATGTCGCTTCCTATAAAGACTTTCAGCAGATGCCCGGGGGTTGAGACGCTGCTGTCAGCTGCTTAAACGGCACTGAAATGCCCCGCCCATTGCTGCTCGGCGAATTGCTCGATGATGAAGTCAACGAACGCGCGGGTCTTGCCCGGCAGCAATTTGTGCTCACTGTAATAGATGGAGATGTTGCCGTCCTCGACATGCCATTCGGGCAATACCCGCTGCAGCGCGCCGCTGCGCAGGTACGGCAGGGCAAACGGCATGCTCACCAGCGCGACGCCCAGCCCCTGGCTCGCCGCCCGGCAAGCGGCATCGGAATCGCTCAACGTCATGCGCACCTTCATGCGCAGCGGGCTCTGCTCCTGGCTGCGATGGCTCAGCGGCCAGGTGCGGATCCGGCCGGTCTGCGGCGAACGAATCAGAATTCCGTCGCAGTCGTGCAAATCCTCCGGGTGCTCGATGCCCGCGTGCGCGTGCAACCATTGCGGCGACGCCACCAGCACGCGGTGAGCGGGCGCCAGTTTGCGCGCGACCACACCCTGGGGCAGATCGAAGCCACCACCGATGGCCGCATCAAAGCCCTGCCCGATCAGGTCCACTTGCCGGTTATCGAAGTGCCAGTCGGGCGTGATGGCCGGAAAGCGCCGCAGGAACTCAGCCAGCAGCGGCACCACATACAAGCAACCGAAGACGGTGCCCACACTGACTTTCAAGGTGCCGGCGGGACTGCCTTCGGCACTGGCCAGATTGGCGACGGCGTTCTGGATGGTCTTCAGGCTGGCGCTAACCTCGCTCAGAAAGCGCTGGCCCGCCTCGGTCAGCGTCAACTGGCGCGTGCTGCGCTGGAACAGCCTGACGCCCAGCTTTGCCTCCAGCTTTGCCACGCTTTTGCCGACGGCAGCGGGCGTCAGGCTCAGGCGCCGCGCCGCCTCGGCGAAGCTGCCGACCTCGGCACTGCGCACGAAGCATTCGATGCTGCTGAAATTTTCCATCGCACTCACTCACAACTTCTGGTTTACACAGACTATCTTGATTACCGGCTACCGCGCGGGTAATCGTGGGCAGATACTCGTGTCCATCAACCCACTAAGCACTACCAATTACTCACTACTCACTGCCCATCACTCAGGGCTCCAGGAGATCGACATGACTCACCCCACCAATCTGATCGGCAAAACAGCACTGGTTCAAGGCGGCTCGCGCGGCATCGGCGCAGCGATCGTCAAACGGCTGGTCGAACAAGGCGCCTCTGTCGCCTTCACCTTCGTCAGCTCGCAAGCCAAAGCCCAGGAACTGCAAGACAGCCTCACCGCAGCCGGCGGCAAAGCTTTGGCCATCAAGGCCGACAGCGCCAACGCTGAAGACATACGCCGCGCCGTCGCTCAAACCGTGCAGACGTTCGGCGGCCTCGACATCCTCGTTAACAACGCCGGCGTGCTGGCCATCGCGCCGCTCGACGAATTCACCCTCGAAGATTTCGACCGAACCCTGGCCATCAACGTGCGTAGCGTGTTCATCGCCAGCCAGGAAGCCGCCCGGCACATGAAAGAAGGCGGCCGCATCATCAACATCGGCAGCACCAATGCCGACCGCATGCCCTTCGCCGGTGGCGGCGTCTACGCGATGAGTAAATCGGCGCTGGTCGGCCTGACTAAAGGCCTGGCCCGTGACCTAGGCCCGCGTGGCATCACCATCAACAACGTCCAGCCCGGCCCGGTCGACACCGACATGAACCCGGCCGACAGCGACTTCGCCGAATCACTGATGGGCCTGATGGCCATTGCGCGCTACGGCAAGTCTGAAGAAATCGCCGCCATGGTCGCCTACCTCGCCGGCCCGGAAGCGGGTTATGTCACCGGCTCCAGCCTGACCATCGACGGCGGCTTCGGCGCCTGATCCTCGCGCCCTCGCCGTTGACGCGAAGCCCCGGACCTCCATGAGGACCCCGGGGCTTCGTGCTTTTTGCTTAAGCGCATGAAAATTCTGAAAAAAAGTTTTGCCTTCGCCAAAGCTTTCGACTACATTAGCGCGCCTCGACAGACTGAACGTCTGAAGAGATACGGTGAAGTGTCCGAGTGGCTTAAGGAGCACGCCTGGAAAGTGTGTATACAAGAAATTGTATCGAGAGTTCGAATCTCTCCTTCACCGCCACATTAAAAAGATCCCCGCAACGCTCATGGCGTGCGGGGATTTTTGTTTTGGGGCTACTGTTTAGCGGAGGCTAACGGGCTGGGCTGCGTATCGCATCCACTGATCTGCCTGCCCCGTCACTCAGCCACGCTCATCCTGCTGGTTTAAGCTCACCCGATAAGACTGCAATCCGTCGCTCTGCGTGTATTGCTTGCTGAAGTAGCGATAGACCGCACCCTTGACAGTGATGCCGACACCGTTCTCCGTCTCGCGGATTACCACGTCTTCGATGGCGCTGTCGGTGATCACAAATGAGTTACGCTTATTCAGCTCCTTGAGGATTTCCTCATCAGCGCCGGGGATCGGATCACTTAAGTAAAACCTCAAGGTGTCGAGATCGGTCGCAGGTGCGCCGTAATGAGTAACGTACACCCATGCGCCGCGCTTTAGCTGATATCTGAGCACCAGTTCATCTGCATCAGCGATCCCGCCCAAAAGGTATTCGAGCAGATAATAGACAAGCAGTACGCTCAACAACGCCCAGAAAAGGAGCTTATAAGGGATGCTGGGTTTAGTACCCTTTTGATTTTGCATACTCAATACCCTGCATTATCCAATATTGGTCCTTTGGATCATCCCCATAGGGAGCTCGCCAATACCATACGCCCCAATCCTCCTCAGAGCTTTGGGTCCCTGCATTTTGCTGAGCGAACCCCGCTGCTCTCAACAGAATCTGATCAGGCAACTGCCCACCTCTGCCAACAACGCCATAATGGAAATTACCAAAATCCTCCCATTCTGGGTGTTGCTGCTTGAAATCCCAAGGTCCGCCATTACGAACCCTGTGGTAAAACCAACTCATGAATGCGCCTACAGCCGGATCTTTTCTCCACTGTTCGTTTGCCAGCTTTGCGTTTAGATCGACATTGACATGAGGCGGCATTGCTTTTGGCAGCTCAAAACTCATATTTCACCTGATCAGCAATAGACTCTGTTACCGATTGCGTCCCACCCCCCGGCAACCTGCCCCGCACCTTGCCCGGTACTGCGGCTCTGCTTGGAGTAAATCAACTTCATGCGACCATAGTTCAAAGCTATTAACTCGCTGGGAAATGCATCACGCCTTCCTCCGTTGCCGGTAAGGGTGAATGCGCTAATAATGACTTCTTCGAGTACCACCTCCAGATATTTCACTTTTGGGTCACCGGCACGAAATACGTGCACTGATACCTGTTTGAAATGCTTACCGCTGCAACAGGCTTCATGAAGTTTCGCGGTGGCATTAGCTACAGCTTTCCGCACCATAAAATCTCCCAGATACGCTCGACCTGAGGTGGCCCCTCCTGCCGAAGTCGCGGTTGTAGAAGCTGATTGATTAGCAGACACGTCGAAATCCTGCAACTCAATCCAATTCTCATAACCTTCCGACAGCGTTTCGCCGTTAATACCTTCATTTTGCAGATAGGCTTCAAATGACACGTTCAGATCCTTATTCATACCCTATTGATGGACAGAGGAAACCATAGATAAAAGCGCCAGTGAAGTCAGCTACTGTATTTTCAGAAAAAATACCGGAGCGTGAAAGGCGTTACTTATTGGATTCGAAAATATTAAACAACTCTTGAACAGTGCGTTTAGTAAGCAACCTTCAATATCCATCCCATTCTAACCACCCTGTTTACTTCGGTTTAAATGAGCGCACTCGTCGTCATACGTTACCCGTCTGGGTGTTTCGCTCAGAGATTGGCTTGCCGTTGCCCGGTCGAAGGCCTCGACTTGAAGCTTTAACTGTTTTTTGGGTCCGTTTGATTCAGCAGCGAGCCGTGTCCACTGTCGCAATCGACGCTGTGGACATATGGTTTCCCAGAAGCAGAGGCGGTCACACTCTCGAAAATTTAGCCGGAGGCAAACGAAGCCGAGCCGTCAGTCGAAGGCGTTTTCTTCCTACGGTGGTCTGCGTCCTGGCCTGAAATCATTCAATCCAGTGCAAGCCCCTGCCCCCCCCAGCTGTTGATTTTTCCACGCAAAGCGTCGGAAAAATCGCCATTTGAGTGCATGAGCAGCTAATGTCTACCCGTCGCACTGTCTGAAAGACTGCAACACCGTACGCGGCTCGCTCTAAACAACAGAAGACAGTCCGTATTCCGGCCCCCATTGCGCACCCGCAGCAGACACACGCAGGGTGCGAATTTCGCAGGAGAAGGTTGATGAATGGTATCGGTAAGCGTCTGAGGCAAGAGAGAAAACGCCTCAAACTGACCCAAAGCGCACTGGGCGCCATAGGTGGCGTTGAAGCCAACGCTCAAGGGCATTATGAGAGTGGGCAGCGATTGCCCAGAGCGGATTATCTGTTCAAGATCGCCGCCGCAGGGGTGGACATCACGCGGGTGATCACCGGCGTGGATGCCGCAGCCCGCGCAGAGTTACCCGTATTTCCGACCATTCAGGTGGGTAAGCGTCCAGAAAGCGACGCCGATCTCGACAGCTCTGAAAGCATGGTGAAAATCATCAGCCAGTTGCGCCAGAGTTTGTGGATAACGGCCAACGCACTCTGCGAAGTCACCCGTCTGGTGGAGTCAGAAGAACCTCGCTCCAGCGCTGATCATGTTGAAGACCACTTGAGGGTCTTGCAGGGTGACGCCGATATGTTCGCGGCGCTGGCGCTGGCCAAGGTTCAAAAAGCCGCCCACGAAACCCACTGATCCCGATCAGCGCCGCTGACAGCCGTGTCTCCCGAGTGGTAGCCTTGCGCCACACAGGGAGGTTTCAATGACTGGAATTTCAACACTATTCACGGCCGCTGCGGCGCTGCTTCTGAGCAGCGTCGCACATGGAGAGGTATTCAAGTGCGTCGCCGCCAATGGTGCGGTCAGTTTCGGCTACAGCCCTTGCCCGACTTACGTTGGGGAATCCACCGTGCAGCGTCCGCCTCCGGCACGGATCTCCAGCGAATGGGAGGAAACCGACTTTCCTTATCGCCTGAACAAGAACGCCACCGAAATTTTGCAAGTCAGCCGACGCAGGAAGCTGATCATCACCAACGAGCGTGAGATTGCCGATCGGTTGCAAAGCATCCGCCCTCCTCCGCCTGCCGTTCCCTCCACCTGCATCGCGCCGCGCTACGACAGCGCCTGCTTCGATCCTTCGGGTGGCCGGGTTCGTCAACCCGTGAAAAGCGGCCTGATGAAATCCTTTGGAAACTGACGACACACCGCTGCCTACCTGCCTGCCTGCCGCTTGAGGCTTGAGGCTTGAGGCTTGCAGCTTGCAGCTAACCAATACTTCTCGAATTTCTGAACTAAGTTTTTACGGCCGCCGATGTGACGGCCCGTGACAGCTGCTTAAAGTCAGGCCCCATCGCCAGAATCACAAAAAAGAGCCGGCCATGACCTCCACCGACACCCGCCGCGACGCGGTTCTACACGCGGCACAGACCCTCATCGACGCGTTCGCCAGCAACGACACGGATGCCTACTTTGCCGCATTCGCTGAAGACGCCACCTTCCTCTTTCACACCCTGCCGGCGCCTCTGCTGTCGCGCGCTGCTTACCGCGACGTGTGGGCTGGCTGGCAAACCGACGGCTTTGCCGTGCTGGGTTGCCAATCGCGCAATGCGCACATCAGCCTGCAGGGTGAGGTTGCGATCTTCATGCACGACGTCGACACCCATGTCCGCTTCGGCAATGAGGAAAGCCATTTCAGCGAGCGCGAAACCATTGTCTTCAGGCAATACGACGCGCGCTGGCTGGCCTGCCATGAGCACTTGTCGGTGAAGACCGGCTAACGGGGCACCACCCTCAATGCGAGCGGCCCCCAGAGGCTGCCGCGTGCATCACCCGCTTTACCCGATTCAGGTCTGACAACGACCACTGCCAATGCCACGACCGGGTGACCGGTCGAGAACGGGCCCGCGCCCTGCGCAGGTCTTATAACAACACGACAGCGCGCAGGAACACCCCATGACCCACCCAACGACTCGCATCGAAACCTTCGGGGTCGAACAGATCCCCGATCATCAGCGCGACGCCAAACCCCTCGACCTGTTTCGCCTGACCTTCGGCGGGGCCAACACCTTCGCCACCGCGGTGCTCGGCAGCTTTCCGGTGTTGTTTGGCCTGTCGTTCCAGGCCGGCGTCTGGTCCATCCTGCTGGGGGTCGTGCTCGGGTCGATCATCCTCGCACCGATGGGCCTGTTCGGCGCCCTCAACGGCACCAACAATGCGGTCTCTTCCGGCGCCCACTTTGGTGTTCACGGTCGTATCGTCGGCTCGTTTCTGTCACTGCTCACGGCGGTGGCGTTCTTCTCGCTGTCGGTCTGGAGCTCAGGAGACGCGCTCATCGGCGGTGCCAAACGCATGGTCGGTCTGCCGGAAAACGACCTGAGCCTGGCCCTGGCTTACGGGGTCTTCGCCGTCCTGGTATTGGTGGTGTGCATCTATGGTTTTCGCTTCATGTTGTGGGTCAACAAGATCGCCGTGTTCGCCTCGAGCCTCTTGTTCCTGCTGGGCATTTTCGCGTTCAGCGGCAGCTTTGACGCGGGCTTCGCCGGCACGCTGAACTCAGGCACAGAGGGCTTCTGGGCGGCGTTCATCGGTGCTGCGCTGCTGGCGATGAGCAATCCGGTGTCGTTCGGTGCGTTTCTCGGTGACTGGTCGCGCTACATCCCACGCCAGACATCGAAAAAACGCATCATGGCGTCGGTGTTCCTGGCCCAGGTCTGTACCTTGATTCCATTTCTGTTCGGTCTGTGCACGGCGACCATCGTGGCCACCCAGGCGCCGCAATACATCACCGACAACAACTACGTCGGCGGCTTGCTAGCGGTCTCGCCCAGCTGGTTCTTCCTGCCCGTGTGCCTGATCGCGATCATCGGCGGCATGTCGACCGGCACCACGTCGCTTTATGGCACCGGACTGGACATGTCGAGCATGTTTCCGCGCCTGCTCAATCGTGCCCAGGCGACCATCCTGATCGGGATGGCGGCCATCGCCTTCATCTTCATCGGCCGTTTCGCCTTTAACTTGGTGCAAAGCGTGTCGACCTTCGCGGTGCTGATCGTCACTTGCACCTCGCCGTGGATCGTCATCATGGTGCTGGGCCTGATTGTTCGAAGAGGGTTCTATCACCCGGCAGACCTGCAAGTGTTCACCCGTGGCCAGAGCGGCGGTCACTACTGGTTCGAACACGGCTGGAACTGGCGCGGGCTGGGGGCATGGATCCCGAGCGCGGCGGTGGGCCTGTGCTTCGTCAATCTGCCGGGGCAGTTCGTCGGCCCGCTGGGCAATCTGGCGGGAGGCATCGACATCAGCCTGCCGATCACCCTTGGCCTCGCGGCGCTGTTGTACATCACCTTGCTGCGCACCTTCCCGGAACCAGTGGGTGTGTATGGCGCGCACGGCCCGCATCCATTGTTGGGCGACAACGCCCACCGCAACGTTAAGAAGCCCATGGCGATTGGCTGACACGTGACACGTGACGCGGTTGATAGAGGGCTCGCTGCGAAGCGGGCCCTTTTTTTGCGCTGTCGGCGATGCATTGCGTCCCGTGCGCCCGGCCCGCGGCCGCACCGACCGGCGGGCCGCGTGTGACTGGCGCGAGTGATTTACATCACGCACAATCGCGGCTCACCTCAGTACCCAACCACAGCAACACGTCAGCTCGACGCACAGGAGATCACCCCCGCATGAACGCAAACGACTGGACCGAAGCTGCCTTGGCGAAGTACATCGTGACCAATCCGATGTTGCAGGCTGAAATCCAGGATTTGAGCCCCAAAGAGCAGCAACAGCAGACCCTCTGGGCTTTCGAAGACGAAGCCGAAAATCTGGGCATCCCGACCTGGGAGCTGGCGTTGACTTTCATTGCCGAAACCCCCGAGCAACTGAAGGAGCTGCGCCTTGCCGCACACAAGGAAGCCGCCGAGGCACTGGACATGGACTGGGAAGAATACTGCGAACTGAACGAGGTCGAGGTTTAACCGCGACCTGCCCGCTTCATCTCAGGGTTGCCGGACCGGCGACCCTGTCCTCTGACTCGCCGGTCACCTTTTGCGCTTTACCTTGCCCTGCCGGGTGAGTAACGTCTGCGCCACTTCAAAACAAAAAAGGACTCGCTCCATGAGTGATTTGGTCGCCTATCAACTGGATGACGGCGTCGCGACGCTGACGCTGAGCAACGGCAAGGTCAATGCAATCAGCAACGACGTGGTCGCCGCGTTCAATGCTGCACTCGACCGCGCCGAGCAAGATCGCGCCGTGGTGATCATCACCGGTCAGCCGGGGATTCTTTCGGGCGGGTACGACCTCAAAATCATGACCTCGTCGCCGGAGGCCGCCATGGCCCTGGTCGCCGAAGGCTCCACGCTGGCGCGGCGCATGCTGTCGTTTCCGTTCCCTGTGGTGGTCGCGTGCGGCGGGCATGCCGTCGCCAAAGGCGCCTTCCTGCTGCTCTCGGCCGACTACCGCATCGGCGTCGAAGGCCCGTACAGCATCGGCCTGAACGAGGTTCAGATTGGCATGACCATGCACCACGCCGGCATCGAGCTGGCACGTAACCGCCTGCGCAAAAGCGCCTTCGGTCGCTCGGTGATCTGCGGCGAGATGTTCGACCCCAACGGCGCGCTGCAGGCCGGGTTCTTCGACAAAGTGGTTGCGCCCGAAGCGCTGACCGAAGCCGCGCGCACCGTGGCGCTGCAAATGAAGAAAATCAACATGCGCGCCCACAAGCAGACCAAGCTCAAAGTGCGCAAGGAGTTCCTCGAAACCCTGGACCGGGCAATCGAGCTGGATCGCCAGATCCCGCTCTGAGCGTGCACTACCGAGCGCGGCATGGCTTGGCCGCATTGCCCTGAAACATCCCGTTAAATGACTGCACCTCAACCCGGTCCGCGGGCGATTGCCGATTTCAGTGCACATCCGTACACTGCGCGGCTTTTCGCCTACCGGGTGGTTTTGCATGCTGTTCGTTCTGCGTATGGGGTTGATGGGGCTGCACTTTATCGCCGCCGGCGTGCTGGGGCTTTTGCTTGGCCTGTGCCGCCCGTTCAATCCTGACAACAGCCGCCTGTGCGCACGGCTGTATGCGCTCCCCGCCATGCGGATCCTCGGACTGCGTCTGAACCCCCAGCTCAGCCCGCAATTCGAGCAGGCCAGGCCCTGCGTGATCATTTGCAACCATCAGTCCAACTACGACCTGTTCGTGCTCGGCAACATCGTGCCGCCGCGCACGGTGTGCATCGGCAAAAAAAGCCTCAAGTGGGTCCCGTTCTTTGGTCAGCTGTTCTGGCTGGCGGGCAACGTGCTGATTGACCGAGGCAACCCTCTAAGGGCGCGTCGCTCCATCCTCCAGACCACCGAGACCCTGCAGAACAAAGACACCTCGATCTGGGTCTTCCCCGAGGGCACGCGCAACAAAGGCGAAGGGCTGCTGGCGTTCAAGCGCGGCGCGTTTCAGATGGCCATCGAGGCCGGTGTGCCCATCGTGCCCGTGTGCGTGAGCACCTATGTGCGCAGCATGGACTTGAATCGCCGGGACAGCGGCGAGGTCATCATCCGCACGCTGCCGGCGATCCCGACCGCAGGCCTGACCAGCGATGATATCCCGGTCCTCATCGCCCGCTGCCACGAGCAGATGCAATCCTGCATCGCCAGCATGGACGCCGACGTGCGCGGGCCACTGCCAAGCGGCCAAACAGACGCTGAACAGCACTGAAAAAACCGGCGAACTCGTTCGAATCCGCCGACTCTGATGAGCGAGCGCGCTAAGCTGCGCGTCAGTTTCCCTAAAAGAAGAAGCAGATCATCATGGGTCGAGTGGTTGCCGCTGCCGTTTACAGTGCCGGAAAGAAAGTCACCAACATTGCCCTCGATGAAGGCGCGGCCTGGGCGGCGAAACCCGGGCATTTTGTCTGGATTGGCCTGGAGCATCCGGGGCTTGAAGAGCTGACCACGCTGCAACGGCAGTTCAACCTGCACGAGTTGGCAATCGAAGATGCGCTGGAAGTCCACAGCCGGCCCAAGCTGGAGACCTTCGGTGACGCACTGTTCATCGTGACCTACGCGCCGATCCGTGAGAATGGGAAGCTGATCTTCATCGAAACTCACATCTTCGCCGGCAAGGGCTACGTCATCACCTCGCGCAATGGCGACTCAAAGTCCTACGGGCTGGTGCGCCAACGGTGTGAGGCGCGACCGTTGCTGCTGGAGCACGGCGAGGATTTCGTGCTGTATGCCCTGCTGGATTTCGTCACCGAGAACTACCAGCCGGTCACCGAAGCGATTCACTGCGAGCTCGAAGAGCTGGAGCACAACGTCCTGCGCAAGGACCTCAAGGAATCCGACATCCATCGCATTCACTCGCTACGCCGGGACCTGCTGCGCTTGCGCCGCTACGTGGCGCCGATGGTCGAAATCGGGGAAGAGCTGCAGAAGCTCAGCTTTCCCTTCATCGACAAGAACATGCGCCCTTACTTTCGCGACGTCGAGATCCACGTCAAGCGGCAGATGGAAGACCTCTCCAACCTGCGCGACATCGCCAGCCAGACCATTGAAATCAGCCTGCTGCTGGAGTCCTCGCGACAGAGCCTGACCCAACGTAAATTCGCCGCCTGGGCCGCGATTCTGGCGTTCCCGACCGCGATTGCCGGCATCTACGGGATGAATTTCCAGAACATGCCCGAGCTGACCTGGCATTACGGGTATTACGGGGTGTTGGGCGTTATCGTGGGCGGGTGCGGGATTTTGTTCGCAAGCTTCAAACGCTCGGGCTGGCTTTGAGGCTTTTGAATATGCCTACGACGGTAGGACCGGCTTTAGCCGGGAAGAGGCCGGTGTGAGCACCGTCAATCTTCCAGTGTGGCGACTGACGCCTTCCCGGCTGAAGCCGGTCCTACAATAATCATCACACCCGGCCAAACAGCGCTTTAGCCAACCGGGCGTTTGTTTGCCACAAACCGCATCATCCATTCCGCTACGGCAGTACCGTGGTGGTCTTCTTCCAGGCTTGCGATGCCTTTGCCGTACACCTGCTCGCCCAGCGCGTCCTGGCGAATATCCAGCAGCGTGCGCGAATAGTCGTGGATGAACTCGGGATGGCCCTGGAAGCACAGCACCTGGTCGTTGATGTGGTACGCGGCGAAAGGGCAGAAGTCGCTGGTGGCGATGACCGTCGCGCCTTCGGGCAGCGCAGTGACCTGATCCTGGTGGCTGATGAGCAGCGTGAGCTTGTCCAGCGCCGGCGTCATCCAGGGCTGGGTCGGTGCGAGGTTGTAATGATGAATCCCGACGCCCCACCCTTGTGAGGCGCGCTCGGTCTTGCCACCCAGCAGCAGCGCCAGCAGCTGATGACCGAAACAAACGCCCAGCAGTTTGTCGCCGCGCTTGTAGCGTTCGAGCAAGTAGGTCTTCAGGGTTTCGATCCACGGATCGGTACCGAAGGAATCGGCCTTTGAGCCGGTGACCAGATACGCGTCGAACTGCTCCTCATCGGCGGGGTAATCGCCTTGCATGACGTTGTAGACGACAAAGTCGGCGGGCACCGGCTGACGGGCGAAGAGCTTTTCGAACATCCGCCCATAGCCCTGGTATTGATCGACCAGTTCCGGGCGAAGGACGTCGGTTTCCAGAATGCAGATGCGTAACGACATAAAAGTCCCTGATGCGACAAAAGCGAAAATGCGTGGGCTCAAGCCTGCCTTGAAGGACGGGGCAAGGCAAGGCCCGCATTACCCGCACGCGACGGGCTATCACGTGATGGCGCAGCGGGACGATGGTTCTAGAACAGCGAGCCTTCTTCGGCTTTCTGCAGCAGCAACGTAGGCGGCTGAAAGCGTTCGCCGTAGCGCTCGGCCAGGGCGCAGGCGCGGGTAATGAACGGTTTGAGTCCGTACTGGTTGATGAACTGCAACGCCCCGCCGGTCCAGGCAGGGAAGCCGATCCCGAGCATCGAACCGATGTTGCCATCCGCCGTTGATCGCAGCACGCCCTCCTCCAGGCAGCGCACGGTTTCGAGCGCCTGAATGAACAGCAGGCGGTCGCGGATGTCCTGCCCGCCGATCTGCGCCTCGGGCTTCTCGAAGCGCGCTTTCAGTTCCGGCCACAAGTGCTTGGGCGCGCCGTCGGGGTAGTCATAAAAACCGCCGCCGGAGGTCTTGCCTGCGCGATCGAAGTCGTTCAACAGCTGCTCGATGACAGCGTCGGCCGGATGCCCGGCGAGTTCCACGCCCTCTTGGGCCAGGTCCTTTCGCGTCTGCTGACGAATCTGGTTCATCAGCCTCAACGACACTTCATCGGAGACCGCCAGCGGTCCGACCGGCATGCCGGTCTTGCGTGCCTCGGTCTCGATCATCGGCGCGCTGATGCCTTCGCCCAGCATGGCGATGCCTTCGTCGGCATAGGTGGCGAACACCCGCGAGGTAAAGAAGCCGCGCGTGTCGTTGACCAGGATCGCCGTCTTGCCAATCTGCTGAACGAAATCGAAGGCGCGGGCCAGGGTCATGTCGTTGGTACGCCCGCCTTTGATGATTTCCACCAGACGCATCTTCTCCACCGGACTGAAAAAGTGCAGGCCGATAAAGCGCTCCTGCCGGCTGATCGCGCTGGCCAGTCCGGTGATCGGCAAGGTCGAGGTATTGGAGGCAATCACCGCGTTGGGCACCACGACCTGTTCGGCGGCAGCGGTGACCTGAGCTTTGAGCTCGCGATTCTCGAACACGGCCTCAATGATCAAGTCACAGCCTTCAAGGTCGCTGTCGCGCCCCGTCGGCTTGATGCGGGCGAGCACCGCGTCGCGCTGAGCCTCGGTGATCCGCCCATTGGCGACCTGCCGGTCGAGCAAGCGTACGGAGTAATCCTTGCCCTTCTGCGCCGCTGCCAGGTTGACGTCCTTGAGGATCACGCTGACGCCCGCCTGCGCCGTGACATAGGCAATGCCGCCGCCCATCAAACCCGCACCGAGAATACCCACCTTGCGCATGTGAAAGACCGGCGGCGCTTTGGGTCGGGCCTCTGCCGCCTTGACCTGGTTGAGCTGAAACCAGCTGCCGATCATGTTCTTGGCGATGGCGCCTGTGGCGAGTTCGGTGAAATAACGCGCTTCGATTTTTTCTGCCGTGTGGAAATCCACCTGGGCGCCTTCTACCGCAGCGGCCAGGATCTTCTCCGGCGCCGGGTAGCATCCCTGGGTTTTTTTGCGCAGGATCGACGGCGCGATGGCCAGCATCTGCGCGACTTTCGGGTGTGACGGCGCACCGCCGGGCAGCTCAAATTCCGGCCGATCCCACGGTTTGGCCGGTGCCGGATTGGCCAGAATCCATTCCCGCGCCTTGGCCATCAGGTCGTCGGCATCGCTGGCCAGTTGGTCGATCACGCCTGTTTTCAAGGCATGCTCCACGCTCATCGTCCGGCCTTCCATGAGCAGCGGCAACGCACGTTCCAGACCCAGCATGCGCACCAGCCGTACGGTGCCGCCGCCCCCCGGAAGCAAACCGAGGGTGACTTCCGGCAAGCCCAACTTCACGTGGCTGGCGTTCAGTGCGATGCGATGGTGGCAGGCCAGGCATAACTCAAGGCCGCCGCCGAGTGCCGCGCCTTCAATCGCCACCACCACCGGTTTGCCAAAGGTTTCCAGGGCGCGCAGCTGAGCCTTGAGGCCCAGGGTCATCTGATAAAACCCGGAGGCGCTGGCGGCGTCGACCTGAATCAACTCGTTGAGGTCGCCGCCGGCAAAAAACGTCTTCTTCGCCGAACGGATGATCACCCCGGCGATGGCTCCTTTATCTGCCTGCAGGCGCTCGAGGGTCTGCGCCATGGCCTGGCGATACGCCGCGTTCATGGTGTTGGCCTGCTGACCAGGCATGTCCAGGGTCAGCGTGACGATGTGATCTGGGCCGGTTTCGTAGCGAATGGCGTCGGTCATGCGGGCGTTCTTCCTGAAACGTTTATAGGGTTGAGGCGGTAGGCAACGCGGTGTGTGTGCCCCACGATCATGCCCGCTCGATGATCGTGGCAATGCCCATGCCGCCGCCGACGCAAAGGGTCGCCAGGCCATAACGCAACTGCCGGGCCTCCAGCTCGTCGAGAAGCGTGCCCAGAATGATGCAACCGGTGGCGCCCAGCGGATGGCCAAGGGCAATCGAGCCGCCGTTGACGTTGACCTTGTCGGGGTCGACCCCCATGTCCTTGATGAACTTGAGCACCACCGATGCGAACGCCTCGTTGACCTCGAACAGGTCGATGTCATCGATGGTCAGCCCGGCGCGCGCCAGCGCCTTGCGCGTAGCAGGCGCCGGGCCGGTGAGCATGATGGTCGGGTCGGTGCCGGTCACCGCGGTTACCACGATGCGCGCCCGGGGCCGCAGCCCCAAGGCCTGCCCTTTTTGCGCGGACCCCAGCAGCATCAAGGCGGCGCCATCGACGATGCCGGAACTGTTGCCCGGCGTGTGTACGTGGTGGATGCGTTCGACGTGGCTGTACACGTGCAACGCCGTGGCGTCATAGCCCATTTTGCCGATCGCCTCGAAGCTCGGGCGCAGTTTGCCCAGCCCCTCCAGCGTCGTGTCGGGGCGGATCAATTCGTCATGATCGAGCAACAGCAGGCCATTCTGGTCCTTGACCGGCACCAGCGAGCGGCGAAAGGCACCGCGCTCCCGCGCCAGCGCCGCCTTGTGCTGGGATTGCAGGGCGAACTGGTCCACGTCATCGCGGCTGAAGCCTTCCATCGTCGCGATCAGATCGGCGCCGATCCCCTGCGGCGTGAAATGGGTGTGCAGGTTGGTCTGTGGGTCCAGTACCCAGGCGCCGCCGTCGCTGCCCATGGGCACGCGCGACATCGACTCCACGCCGCCGACAACCACCAGGTCCTCAAAGCCGGAGCGGATTTTCATGGCGCCCAGATTCACCGCCTCAAGCCCGGACGCACAAAACCGGTTGACCTGAACCCCGGCCACGCTCACGTCCCAATCGGCGACCAGCGCCGCGGTCTTGGCGATGTCGGCGCCCTGATCCCCGACCGGGGTCACGCAGCCCAACACGATGTCATCCACCAGGCGCGTGTCCAGGTGATTGCGCAGTTGCACCTCTTTCAGCAGCCCCGCCACCAGATCCACCGGTTTGACGCTGTACAACGCGCCGTCCGGCTTGCCCCTGCCACGCGGCGTACGCAAGGCATCGTAAATAAACGCTTCGGTCATCCTGTCCTCGCTCACCCAGTGAAATGCTTTTTTTATTGATCAAGCCAACAGTCGAACTGTCATGAACCTACTGTCTGTCACAGCGCCCGTCGGTACGCCGGTTCGTTTAACAGGGTAGCGGGTTGTGGGAGTTTTCGGACTCTGACGAACGGTAGCGAGCTATTGAAGGAGGGAGATTTTAGGTGCAGGCGTCTAGCAAGGGAATATCTGAGTGATAGCAATCTGCCAAATATTTGCCGGTTATAACCAGCGAAATAGCTAATCCTCAATGATCTAAGCCGCGCAGCACGCCGGCTCTAAGGTTAAGTCAGTAGCAGTGGCGCCATAACAAAATCGATTCACCAGCGCCTGCGTCCGCGATCTGCTGATCGGGGCAGCTGCTCTTTTGGCCTCACCTTTGCCAACCCCGCCTTGGTCACGCCCAAAGCCCGTGGGTTTCTGTCGCTCAGGAATAACAAGAAAAGGCATCCACCATGTTCAAGCGCTCGAAAATACGTCAGGCAGGATTAATCGTTTTCGCCACCACACTGTTGCTGATATTGCCGAACATGACCCGGCTATTTGGCTAACGGACTCATGCGTGCAGCTCGCGCGGCAGCCTCGACAGAATCGCAACGTTCGCGCCGTTCGGCCCCACGCAACGACCCGCAACCGGACGGTATTCACGTTCCAATGTCGGGTTTCTGCCGGGAAGCGGCCAAGTGGCTATTCCGCCGGATGTCATTGCAGGTGCTCTGGCGGATCGAGGGGATGGCTGCCCTGGGCACTGGGCAGCGCGCAGGTTGGTGCAAGCGACGGCAATGAGGCCGCGCGCCCATTGGTACGCTCGGCCGTCATCGGTTACTCAGCCTTGACGTTGCACTTGAATCATCGGCGCCGGCACAGGCTTTTTGGCAGCAGTCGGTACCGCCACCGGCGCTGACGGCGACACCACCACCTTCGCGTGCATTTGCTCGCACCCCCCGCCACGGCGCATGCCGCGCACCGGACAGGCGTCCAGGTAATCCAGGCCGACCGCCAGCTTGAGATGCCGCTCCGGAATGGCCAGTTGATTGGTCACATCGAAGCTGTACCAGGCGTCGTCGATCCACGCCTCTGCCCAGGCGTGGCTGGACAAATGTTCACTGCCGTCGCTGTACAGATAACCCGACGCATAGCGCGCCGGGACACCCAGACTGCGCGCGCAGGCGAGAAACGCGTGGGTGTGGTCCTGACAAACGCCGGCACGGTTGGCGAACGCCTGAGCGGCACTGGTATCGACCGCCGTTGCGCCCGGCGTGTAGACGATGTGCTCGTTGAGCGCGTGCATCATATCGATCAGTGCGGTACGGTCAGTGCGCAGGTGGGTTTGCGCGGCGGCAAACGCACGAATCGCTTCGTCGGCTTCGGTCAGCCGGGTGAAGCGCAAGAACGGCAGTGACGACTGGCTTTCATGTTCCGCCTCACGCTTCTCGTCGATCTCAACCTGCCCACGCGCGCCAATCACGATCGCCTCGTGGGGCTCGTCCAGGGTCAGCACATGAAAGACGTTGCCGAAGGGATCAATCTGCGCACGCACCGGGCGCGGCAACGCCAGTTGCCAGCTCAACACCTGCTGGCGCTCGCTGTCGTGGGGGGTCAGACGCAAATACTGGATGCTGGCGCGGACCTGATCTTCATAGTGATAAGTGGTCTCGTGGCTAATTGAGAGTCTCATGCAGCCTCCAGGTAAGAAGTGTGAATGACGCTACCCAGTTGGGCCAGGAGTGGAATGAATTCGTTCAACCACTCATGCAGGCCCTCATCGAGGATTTCGTCGATGCCGGTGTAGCGCAGACGTGCATCCAGCTCCGCGGCCAGACGTTGGGCGGGACGGCCATTGGCGCCGGGCAGGCTGGCGAGAATGATGTCCAGTTCTTCCAGGCACGCACGCAATGAGCGCGGAATGTCCGCACGCAACAGCAGCAGTTCGGCGACCTGACGGGCACCCGGTGCATCACGATAGACTTCCGTGTACGCCTCGAAGGACGACAACGCGCGCAGCAGCGCACTCCATTGGTAATAGCCGGCGGCCGAACTGTCTGCCGCCGCGTTGGCGGACGGGCCGCGCAATTCGAGCATCTCGTAGCGCGCATCAAGCATGCGCAGGGTGTTGTCGGCCCGCTCGATGAACGTTCCCAGGCGAATGAAACGAAAGGCATCGTTGCGCATGATCGTGCCGTAGGTCGCGCCACGGAACAGGTGTGAACGCTCCTTGACCCATTCACAGAAACGGCTCATGCCGTAGCGACTCAAACCCTGTTCCGCGATGCCGCGAATTTCCAGGTAAGTGGCGTTGATGTTTTCCCACATGTCCGCGGTAATGCGACCGCGCACGGCGTGGGCACTGGCCCTTGCCGCGCCCAGGCAGCTGAAAATGCTTGCCGGGTTGGCAGCGTCCAGGGCGAAAAAGTGCAGCAAGCGCTCGGCATGCAGGTCACCGTGGCGCTCAAGGTAATCGTCCAGGGTCCCGGTGATCAGCAGCGGCATGGCGATTTCATTGAGGCCATCGCCGCGTCCGTCCTGTGGCATCAGCGACAGCGAATAACTGACGTCGAGCATCCGCGCAAGGTTCTCGGCGCGCTCCAGGTACCGCGACATCCAATATAAATCCGAGGCAGTTCTACTTAGCATTGGCAGGCATCCTTAATCCTCGACCACCCAGGTGTCCTTGGTTCCGCCACCCTGCGACGAGTTCACCACCAGCGAGCCTTCGCGCAGCGCAACACGCGTAAGACCCCCGGGCACTACGCGGGTTTCGCGGCCAGCCAGGACGAACGGGCGAAGGTCGATGTGGCGCGGGGCGATGCCGTTCTCGACGAAGGTCGGACAGGTTGACAGGCACAAGGTCGGTTGCGCGATATACGCGTGGGGCTTGGCTTTGAGGCGCGCCCGGAACGACTCGATTTCGGCGGCGGTGGCGGCCGGGCCGACGAGCATGCCGTAACCGCCGGAGCCCTGAGTCTCCTTGACCACCAGATCGCCCAGATTGGCCAGCACGTGGGACAGCTCCTCGGGCTTGCGGCACTGCCAGGTCGGCACGTTCTTGAGAATCGGCTCTTCGTCCAGATAGAAGCGGATCATGTCTGTGACAAAGGGGTAGACCGATTTGTCGTCCGCGACGCCCGTGCCGATGGCATTGGCCAGCACCACGTTGCCCGAGCGATAAGCGGCCAGCAGACCTGGCACGCCAAGCATCGAATCCGGATTGAACGCCAGCGGATCGAGGAATGCGTCGTCCAGCCTACGGTAGATCACGTCGACCGCTTTGGGGCCGTCCGTGGTGCGCATGAATACCCGGTCGTCGCGCACGAACAAGTCAGCACCTTCCACCAGCTCGACGCCCATTTCCCGGGCCAGAAACGCATGCTCGAAGAACGCGCTGTTAAAGCGCCCGGGCGTCAGCACAACGACGCTCGGGTTATCCAGAGGGCTCGAGCTTTTCAGCGTGTCCAGCAACAGATTGGGGTAGTGATCGATCGGGGCGATGCGTTGCGCAGCGAACAGTTCGGGGAACAGCCGCATCATCATCTTGCGGTCTTCGAGCATGTAGCTGACGCCGCTTGGCGTGCGCAGGTTGTCCTCGAGCACGTAATACGTGCCGTCGCCATCACGCACCAGATCGACACCGGAGATATGCGAATACAGGTCGCGATGAAGGTTCAGGCCCTGCATCGCCAACTGGTACTGCTCGTTGGCGAGCACTTGCTCGGCCGGAATGATCCCGGCCTTGATGATGCGCTGATCGTGATAAAGGTCGGCAAGGAACATGTTCAGCGCCTTGACGCGCTGAATACAGCCTCGCTCCACCACCCGCCACTCGCTGGCGGGAATGCTGCGTGGAATGGTGTCGAAGGGGATAAGCCGCTCGGTTCCCTGCTCGTCCCCGTACAGCGTGAACGTGATCCCGGCGCGATGAAACAATAAATCGGCCTCACGCCGGCGCTGAGCGAGCAACTCAGGCGGCGCTTCGCCCAACCAGCGGGCAAATTCCCGATAATGCGGACGGACTGCGCCGCCTGCATCGTACATCTCGTCATAAAAGGTGCGGATCATGCCGTACTCCTTGTCACCATGGACGCCAGAGCCTTCGCAAGGCCCGTGCCATCGGCATAAACGCTTGATAATCAATGACTTGGATTAAACAGCCAGAGCACCCGCACCATTCCTGTGCACGATGCGCCCTCACCTGTTGTCGAGCGCTTCATGGCGAAGCGTTCCGCGCTTTGAAAATCTATCGCACGCATAGCCAGAGTTCATTTCCGCCCGGTACGCGACCTGAGCACAATCACCCCATACCGCAGACCAGCCCGCCGGATCTCACAAGGCGACTGGCTGCAACATCTTATTGGCAAGACCACCCAGCATTCCCTTTCCGCCGCTCTCGAGAGAGCGGCTTTTTTTTGCCTGTGATTCAGCTCGGTGCATCCCCCGCTCCGCTCCTCTTGGCGGAGGCGGGATACAGCGGTCAACGACGCATCCGGTCGCTTATCTGTGGATTCAATGCAGGCGCTTGAGTTCCTGCTTGACGCCCCACCCTTCAACTTCCCCGTCCAGCCCGAAAATGGCGGTCTGGAAATCCTGTTCGAAGTCGCCTATCCCGTCATAGGTTGCGTACATCAATTTGCTCAGTTCCAGGTGCCACGCACCGTCCTCAAGCGCGTTGAGCTGGACATTGACTGACTCGCCACGGAATTTTTCCGCAGCCTGACGCGCCCGGTCCTCGTCCGGAAAGGTGGCATAGAACTCGATGGGGTGAATGCGTGCGAAGTCGAAACCGCCTTCTTTCATGCAGCGCAGAACATGGCTGCTGACGTCTTCTTGATAGGCTGTGCTCATGAAACGTCCTCCTATGCAACGATAGATAGAGTTTCAACTATCCCGAAACACCCCTCGATGGCGAGGCGTGTAGCGGCAGGTCATCTGCCGCCCGGGACTCAAGCATGTCGCTGAACAGGCCGGTGCGTTTTACAAAACGGGCATACGTACGCGAGCTGACTCGGGTAGATGCTTCACCGGCCTTGCTGGCAGAGTACGCCCATTGAGAGCGCCTTGCCAATTGCCGGAATGGCGTGGAATGCGGGCGTGTTACGGAGCCTGGACGATAGAGATGATCTGTACCGCGTTCTGCTCTTTGAGTGTCTTGACGGTGGGCTCGGCCGTGCGACCGTCGAGGTCATTGAGGTCTAGATCACTGGCAACCGGGAACAGGATCGGACGGAGTCGCTGCGCAGCCTCTTCTTCACTGGGACGATGATCGGATTCAAGCTCGAGGGTCTGCTGCACACCGTCTTTGTCCAGAAACGAAATAGTCCACACGTTCATCAATGTCTCCTCAGTAAAGGCCGGACAGCGGCCTACTGATCTTGACCTTTGCCGCGCAACGACGTTCAACCCGGCTGGCCTGCGCACGCGTGAGTCCATCGCCCCGACCCGGACCGCCCAGGCAAAAAAAAACGCCCCGGTCTCGGGGCGTTTTCATCAGGCTGCACTCATTGTGGCTTGGCGTCTTTGACCCCTGCCGTGTTGTCCAGCAGGCTCTTGGTCGCGGTCTGCAGGAAGCTGTCGAGCTTCTTGCGCAACTCGGCAACGTCTGGCGCATTCGGCATCAGCTCGGCGTGGGGCTTGTTGCCCAACTCGTAACTGTAGACTTTCGGCTCCATTTCCTTGGGTTCGATCAGGATCCGGTTGCCGGTGACCAGCGCAACGGTCTGCTCGCTGCCCGAAGGCTTGATCACGCCAAAGCCCTCGTCGCCCGCAGGCAGGTTGAGCAAGTCGCGGCCCCAACACTGGTGCACGGTGTCGCCACCCAGCCGGCCCATGATGGTCGGTACGATGTCGATCTGCGTGCCGACGATGCTGCTGCGCTTGCCGAACTTGTCTTGCAGGCCCGGGGCGATCATCAGCATGGGCACGTTGAAGCGGCCCAGGTCCATCTCGGTGATCTGCTCGTTGTTGCCGAAGCCGTGGTCACCGACGACCACAAACAGCGTGTCCTTGTAGTACGGCTCTTTCTTGGCCTTTTCGAAGAACTGGCCCAGCGCCCAATCCGAATAACGCATGGCGGTGAGGTGCTCATCCAGCGTGCCATGCCCCGTCACGCGCTCGACCGGCAGATTGGTCGGTAGCGCGTACGGCGTGTGGTTGGACAGGGTTTGCAGCAAGGCATAGAACGGCTTGCCTTTGGCTTCGCGCGCTTTCAGTTCTTCGGCGCCCCGGTCGAACATGTCCTGATCGGAAACACCCCAGGTCGGGTCCGAGAACACCGGGTTGACGAAGTCATTACGACCAATGAAGTTGGTCATGCCCTGGTTGCTGAAGAAGCCCGACTGGTTGTCCCAGGCGAAATCACCGTTGTAGACGTAAACGTCATCGTACTTGCGTGCACTGAGCAGCTGCGGCAAACCGGACAGCTTGTGGCTGCCTTCCGGCGTCTGCATCAGATACTCGAAGCCCGGCAGGTTCGGGAAGCACGCCATGGTTGCGAACATGCCCTGATGGGTATGCGTCCCGTTGGAGAAGAAACGGTCGAAGAGCAGGCCTTCCTGGGAAAGCTTGTCGAAGTAAGGCGTGATGTTCGATTCATCGCCCAGCGCACCCACCGAATGGCCGGCGAAGCTTTCCATCAGGATCACGACGACGTTTTTGATCGGCAGCGTGTTGGCCTGCGGCGGCGTGAAATCGCGACGGACCGCGGCTTTTTCGGGGTCGATCAGCTTGTCATTGGCCGTCAGCAGCATGTCACGTACGGTCTGCTGGGCTTCGGCCTGCGGCAGGGTCGCCTTCCAGATGTTGTCACGGTCCTCAGACATCCGGCTCTTCGCCGCTGCGATCAGCGTCAGCGTGCCGTTGAGACCCAGGGTGTTGGCGAAATTGGAATCAGTGGTGTACGCATCGCCCCAACGCAGTGGCGGGCCCTGACGCAAGGTGCCGCGCGCGGCGATGACGGCCACCACCAGGCACAGCAGGAAAACCACGGCGCGCTTGTACAGCGGCGCGACCACACGGTTGTCGGCACTGGCGACATTGAACCCTCCACGCGGGCGGGTCAGACGATCAACGCCTTTGAAGACCAGGCTCAGCAGCCAGGTCAGCAGCGCCCACGCCAACAGATAGCGAACCACCGGATAGCCGTACCAGAGCATGCTCAGAACGGTTTTCGGGTCTTCTTTGACGTACTGGAAAACCAGACCATTGAGGCGCTGGTGGAATTCACGATAGAAGTCCATCTCCATCAGGCCGAAGAACGCCGTCAGGCTCGCGACCAGTGTCAGCCAGAAGCGAAACACTCCACGGGCCGCCATCATCCGCGCACTGAACAGGGATAGCAGGAGGGGAATCAGGATGTACACGACCAGACGCAAATCGAATCGCAGGCCATTGCCAAACGCCTCGACGAACGTCGAAGCCGGCGTCGCGCCGATGCCTTCGCGGTTATAAACCAGCAGCGCTACGCGCAAGAGGGTGTACAGGACCATCAGCACCAGGCCGCTCAGGAGCGTATAGGCCAGGTGCGATTTGACGGTAGGTTGCGGCGCGCGCGCCGGGGCGTCCGTTTTGGCCATGTGTTGTGGGATCCGTTGGATTCAGGTTTAGGTTCAAAAGCTGTACGCCCGACCACATCGAAATGCCGGTCCGGGCCGCGGGGGGCAAATATTACGTGAACCCCTGCGGTTTACCACCGATCCCGCGCATTCTTCATGACGGATCGGCACAAACGCTTATCTCAATCAGTTGGCAAGCTCGGCCGTTTGCAGGCTTGGAACGGCGCGAATCTTCCCGAAGAAACGGTGAAAATTCCGTTCATTGATGCTGCTTCTCATACTTTCTTACAAAGCCTTGAGCAGCGCTCACGCCTTGAAGGTCTGGGCATACCGGTCAACGGCGAGTGCTATGGCTTCGAAAACAGCGGGAGCATGTGGGGTCAGCGAGACGTTTTCTTCCAGCGAAGCCTGCACCGCCGCGATCAGTCGCGCGATGCGCAGGTTCGGTTTGCGGATGTCACACGTCGACGCCAGAGTCAGAATGCCAAGCCTCGAGCCGAACAGGCTTTTCGAGCCATCCAGGCGCAGGGCCAGCGCGTCATCCTTTATATACGCGGTCGTGTTGACGATATCGTAGGCCGGCGCCAGGCGAGCGTCCGCCCCCAGCGGATCGCGATACAGCAGCCCGAAGTTCTTCAGATGAGCGTCGCCGTTGCCGACCATGCAACTGAGCGCGACGATGTCGAAGAATTGGTCCAGCGAATCACGCACGTGCTCGGGCGCGCAGAACAGGCGAATGGCCTTGGCGATGTTCTCGTAGCTGGAATCGTACTTCTGTTCCGTGCCCAGCCCCATCAACACCGCCATGTCCTCGAAGCCGATGGCGCGCTGCTCATCGTCACGATCAAAGCGGCGCATGACGAACAGCTGGCGGTTATCCGACAGGTAAAATTCCGGTACCGGCATGCCGGCTCTGCGCGCAGCGTCCATGCACACGTATTCGTTGACAGCCAACCCGGGGAAGTCCGCTCTCCCCGACTTGACGATCAACTCGGGCATCAACAGCGTAGCTTTGGGGTCCGCGACGAAATCCGAGTCGGGCACGATGACCTTGGGTTGAACACCTGAAATCCCGGTGCGCAAAATGTATTCGTCGACCAGTTCGGCGAACAGGTCCTGCGTCCCGTCCCAGCTGAGTATCTGTCCCAGGCTTCTGCCCGCGCCGGGGCTCGCACCGCCCAGCAGATCGTCAATCATGGGCGACGCTACCGCGACGCGCCCAACGGGCGAGCCACTGCCGGTCAAGGCCATCAGCAGCATGGGGTTGATGGGCGTGGTCTTGGCGAGGCGATTGCGCAACTGTTCCAGCACAAAGCCTTCGGGCAGGTTCATCTGGAACACCGGGTGCAGGCTGCGCGAGACGTAAGCCGCATCGCGAACGCTCATGGTCAGGCTGATTTGAGACTCGGGGCGTGCGTCCAGGCCGTAACGAAACAGGTAGTCGCCTGATGGCGCCGCGGAGAGCTCTCCGCTTTCACCCTGCGGGGTGAAAATGCGTACGCGATCCAGCGGTTTCACTGGAACACCTCGCGCAGCTCTTCAAACGTCGGGCGTCGGGCTGCCACGACCTTTATCTCGGCATTCAACGCGGCGAGGACCTTGGCGTAGAAATTCACCGCCACGGTCGGGCTGCCTTTTTCGACTTCAGCCAGCTTTTGCCGGGTCATGCCCGACTGATAGGCAAGCTGAACCTGAGTAAGACCGCGTGATTTGCGCATCTCCTCGATCTGGCTGCCCAAACGCTCAAGCAATAACGTCGCGTCCATTTGTCATGCCTACATAACATTCACAGGTAAATGGAATGTATACATGACACCCGCGACGGACAAGAAGAAGTTACGTATGCGTGACATAAAGATATCCATGCAACGTATACGTAACATCCAGGTAGGTCAGTCGTTGCTTGGTTTGCTGATGGCCTGAAGCACATACTGCGGCAATGCGAAGGCACCGAGGTGCACCTCAGGGTTGTAGTAACGGGTGACGATGCCGCTGCCGGCGAAGCGCTGACGCAGCGTATCCAGCGAGATCTTGCGATGCTGCGAATCCGTCGAGCCCCAGGCGAAGGTCATGGCGCCGCCGATGTAAGTGGGCACCGCGGCCTGATAAAAATGCCAGTCGGCGAACAGCCCGTTCATGCGCCCTGCCGTGGTCTGCACTTCGCTCAATTGCATGAACGGCGTGCCGTTCTGCGTGACCAGGATGCCGCCTTCGTTGAGGCAACGATGGCAGGCCTGGTAGAAGTTTTCCGAAAACAGTACTTCGCCCGGCCCGATCGGGTCCGTCGAATCGGAAATGATGACGTCGAATTTTTCCTGGGTGTTGGCAACGAAGCGCATGCCGTCGTCAATCACCAGGTTCAGACGCGAATCATCGAAAGCGCCCTTGGAGTGGTTGGGCAGGTATTCCTTGCACATTTCGACCACGGTGCCGTCGATCTCGACCATGGTGATGTGCTCGACCGTCGCGTGCTTGGCGACTTCGCGCAACATGCCGCCATCGCCACCGCCGATGATCAGAACGCGCTTGGCACGGCCATGGGCCAGAATCGGCACGTGGGTGAGCATCTCGTGATAGATGAATTCATCGGCTTCGGTGGTCTGAATCACACCGTCCAGCGCCATGACGCGGCCCATGCGCGGGTTCTGGAAGATCACCAGATGCTGATGCTCGGTGCGCACTTCATGCAGCATTTTTTCCATGCGAAAGCGCTGGCCATAGCCTTCGTACAACGTTTCTTGATAATCGCTCATGGAAGGAGTCCCCGATAACTAGTGATGACAGGACGGCGGGCCGCCCACAAGAAGGCGCGCATTCTACGTCGCGGCGCATGACAGGTCGAATGTCGTGGCGGCCTGGGTGATCCGGTACAAACAAAAACGCCCGACAGGCCAAGCCAGTCGGGCGTCAATGTGTTCGGAAGCCTTGTCGAAAATCTAGATACGCACGTTGCCGCGCGGACCGGCGATTGCCCAGATGATGAGGCCAAGCACCGGCAGGATAACGATCAGCAAGATCCAGAGAATTTTCTTCCCGGTTTCCGCGCCGCTTTTCAGCACGTTGATGATGGCCCAGATATCCAGCGCCAGAATAATCAGGCCAATCAGACCGTTGAAGGTAGAACCCATGGTGTTGCTCCTTATTGAAGGCTTGCCCACTTGAGAGTGGCGGCCTGCGATCAGGGTTCCCTGGGGCGGCGGGGATATTTCTCCACGCGGCTAAACACGGTGGGCCGATCAGGCCTGCGCTTTGAGCGCTTCCAGCGAAGGCTCTATGAACAGGCCGAGTTCGACACCCAGTGCCATGACCCGCTCAACGTCAGCGCCATAGACCAGCACTGTCTGGAGTACATGGTCCAGCGGCTCGCTGACGTCCATCAGCACATACCCGCCCATGTCTTTGTTCATGCTGGAAAGCTGAATCTGAATGCGGTTAAGCGCCGCCAGCGGTTCAGCCTTGGTCAGTTGCCTGGGCTTGATATTGAACGGCACGTCCGGGCCGAACGACGCCATGATCTCGGTGAGCAGGTCGGGGTACGTATCGGCCTGAAGCAGCACGGTGTCGGGAAGGCTGCCGATCACCACCCACTCGCCGAGCGGGATCGGAAAGGTGTCGTCGAAATTGATGTCGGGATTGGCAGTCAGGAACGCTTCAGGATCGGCGTAAGCCTGGACGGCCTCGTCGGCGATTTTTTCGATGTCTTCATCGCTCATGCAGCCGGAGCTGATCTTGCTGATGAATTCGATGAGTGAAGCTTTCATGGCGGATCGTCCGTGTGCTGGAAACAGGCGCGCAGGATAGCGGGAAATGCCGCGCGCCTCTATCGCTTACACAGCCAGGCGGGTCAGTTGCTCGGCCGTTTCGGTCGCGCCCATGGTCTGCGCGGCCATGAGCGGGGTAACGCCCTTGGCGTCCTGAATGTGCGGGTTGGCGCCTTTGGAGATCAGGTAGTCAACAATCGCAGTACGGTTGAACATCGCCGCCATCATTAATGCCGTACGGCCGTCGGCTGAGGCACCCTCGACCTCTGCGCCGGCTTCCACCAGAATCTTCACGGTTTCCAGATCACCCTTGAAAGCAGCGCCGGCGATCGGGCTTTGGCCGTTGTCGTTACGCAGCTCCGGATCGGCCTTGTGCTTGAGCAGCACCCGAACCGCGTCCTGATGACCGTGGTAACTGGCCAGCATCAATAGCGTGTCGCCTTTGTGGTTGCGAAGGTTGGGGGTCAGGCCGTTCTCCAGCAGCCGGTCAAGCATCGGAGCGTCGCCAGCACGGGCCCGATCAAAGACCTGCTCGGCGAATTCCAGTGCTTCTTCGTCTGTCATGCGCGTAGCAGAGCCGGGCGTGGTGGGGGCTTCGGACATTATATGAACTCCATTAGGGCAAAACGGCGCAGGATCAATCAAAAGGGGACGGCAATCCATAGGCCAGGCAACGTATGAGCCGCGGCCAAAGGATCAAGTTCCACAGAAGGCATGCCCGTATGCCGCCAACAATGCCAGCTTCAGCGCCAGGCGCCAAAGCATCGGTTTCAATCAGCCCGATAGCGATTGATCGAGTGCCGTGAAAATTTCTGTAACAGCGCGAAATAAAAGCGGGATACCGCTGTCTCAGTTATGTCAGGACTGCCTGACGCCCTTCCTTGTACCCCGTCGACGGCTCCCAACTCCGGTAAATTGCAGGATGCACAACAGACATTCATGCAAATTGCACGAAGCAGCATTTCAGAAAAATTCGTAACCCTATGTTTTTGTTGAAGTTTATTTTTCCTCAAAAGCTGGCACAGTCACTGCACTAGTCATTCCAAGCTTGTTATCCCATGAGCAATGGAGCCTCTAGACATGACTTTCATCCAAGAAAAATTCGCTTCCGTATTTTCCGATTTCGAAGTCACCACCCAGCCACGTCCAGACGGCGGCGTTCTGTTGACTCTGCGCAACGATGAAGGCACAAACATCCGCCGCTGCGTGTCTTACGCGCAATTGCACACCCCTGTGCAACTGGAATGGGTGATCAGCGCGATCCGTCGCGACCTGGCTGCACAAGCCAGCGAGTTGCCCGCTATATCGATGCTGCAAAGCCAGCACCGCTTTGATTTGCCTACCTACCACACGCGGTAAGTAGCAGGCCGGACAGCTTCCTGCCGCAGCAGTGGATTTCACTCTCATCGAACCCTCCCTTGTAGATCCCGCGATAGTCGATGCTATCGCGGTTTTTTTTGCCTCGGTTTCGGCAGCGTTCACGCGCGCAACGAACCTCGATCGTTGCCTACTGAATGATCCCTCGACACAGCGCTTCGCCCACCGCCTGCGCGCGATTGGTCACCCCGAGTTTGGCGTAGATGCTTTTGAAGTGATGCTTGACGGTCGCCTCCGAGACTTCCTTGATAAGCCCGATCTCCCACGCCGTCTTGCCTTCCCGCGCCCACTTTAGTATCTCGAGTTCCTTGGGCGACAGCGCACGTGTTTGCAGTTGACGGCCCTTCCCCGCCACATGAAGCATTGGCACCAGACTGGTCAGCAGGTAGCGGTCATTGTGCGTGAGTGGGCGCTCCATCCCGTTGAGGGTGCAAATGGTGATCACGCCCTGATTGGAGCGCGTCTGGCTGCTGTACCCGTAAGAAAAAGCGGGTAGAAGGTCGCAATCCTCGACTGCCGCCATGTAGGCCGGTGATGGCGGGTAGGTCTTGAACGCCTCCTCCCAGTTCAAAAAGCCCATGGTGTGGCGGTAGCAGCGAATGACCGGATCTTCGATCATCAGGCGTCCCTGGCAATAAAGATCTTTCCAGTAGCTGTCGACGTTGGACGTGATGCAGCTGAGCAGCACGCCATTGCGATACTGATAAAGCATGGCCCGCTCGCTGCGACATTCGGCCCGCAGCCAGTCAAGTGCGTTGGCGATTGCCGCATCGCCATCCTGTTCAGTGATGCTGCTGACCATCTGTTGTATCAACGGACTCAGCGTCCCTGTCTGCACGTTTTTCATTGTCCCCTCCCTTATGAAACCATCAAATGCGCGGCCCTGATGTCCCCTCGTTTTTTTATGCATGGCAGCTGAAAACGGCGCCAGGTACTGTCGTCGACACGTCAGCACGAGGCGCTGTCAAAAGCTGTCAGGGTCCGACAGGCGAAGGGTTACACAGTCAAGGAGGGTTAAACACAGCGTCGAAAACAAACAGGCATGCCTGACCGTGAAACAAGCAACTGCCCACAAAAGAACAAAAACCTACTTACATTTTTCCGCATTTAGATACAAAAACGGCCAATGTCAGGGACATCGGCCGTCAGTTAAACGCGCGGGCTTCTTCAGAAAGTGCCGGGCTCTATCGACGCAAAACTGCTGACGCAGGTGTGCCCTTCCAGCACTCCGCCATCACGCGCCAGGCCGCAGGTCGCCATGCCAGCCTGTTGCGCCGCATCCAGTTCTTCGACAATGTCAGACAGGAACAGAATTGCCGCCGCCGGGTGCCCGATGCTCGACGCAATGGATCGGTACGACCCCTCCTCGCGCTTGGGGCCGGAGGTGGTATCGAAGTAGCCGCTGAACAAGTCGGACAGATCGCCCGCCTCCGAGCAACCAAAGATCAGCTTCTGCGCCTGGATCGAGCCCGAGGAGTAAACGTAAAGCGCGTAGCCTTCCTGGTGCCAGCGTTGCAGCGCCTCGACGGCGTCCGGGTAGACATGACCCTTGAGCTGACCGGCCTGATACCCCTGCTCCCAGACCATGCCCTGCAATGATTTGAGCGGCGTGGCCTTGCGATCCTCGGCGATCCATTGCAGCAGGATCTCGATCACACGATCGACGTTCGCGTCAGGTTCGGCGCTGTCGTTGCGCACCGCCTGCAACTGCGCGGCGACGTGTGGCTCGTCGGCGTGCTCGCGAACAAAGGCAGGCAGATGCGTTTTGGCGTACGGAAACAGCACGTCGAAGACGAAGCTCACCGCGCTGGTGGTGCCTTCGATATCGGTCAGGATCGCTTTGATGGTCATGGTTGATCAGTCTTCCAGACGCGGGAACTGGCTGGCGATGCTCTCGCCGGTGAACTTGGCCACCCAGCCCTCGGGGTTGTTGAACAGGCGAATGGCGACGAAATGCGGATGCTCGCCCATGTCGAACCAGTGACGAGTGCCGGCCGGAACCGAGATCAGGTCGTTTTTCTCGCAGAGCACGGCATAGACGAAGTCGTCGATGTGCAGGGTGAACAGCCCACGGCCCGCGACGAAGAAACGCACTTCGTCTTCGCCATGCTGGTGCTCTTCAAGAAATTTGGCGCGCAGTTCGGCCTTTTGCGGGTGATCGCTGTTGAGGCTGATCACATCGACCGTCACGTAACCGCGATCTGTCATCAGCGTGTCGATCTGGGTGCGGTACGCGGCAATCACGTCCTCCTGACTGGCGCCGGGGGTGATCGGGGTTGCCGCCTGCCAGCGGTCGAACGCCACGCCGTGTTCGGCCAGGGTCGAGGCGATGTCCTCGAAATGGGTCAATACCTTGTTCGGCAGTTCGGGGGATGACACGTGGTAGACGGAAAGACTGCTCATTCGGGGCTTCCTCGGTTCGGTCCGCGTCTGCCGGCTCTGGGGCCGGTCAGCTGCGTGGATTCAGGCAGTGGGAACGCTGCGGTATTGAAATCAATGATCGGCGGTGAGCGGATCAACGATCAGCGATTGAGCACGGACAGCGTCTTGAGCTCGCACTCGAACAGGAATTCGAAGGCTTCAATCTGGCGCAAGGCATCGCTCATCTTCGCGCCCCAGGTGTACAGCCCGTGACCGCGAATCAGGTAGCCGGCGCAATCAGGGTGCTGATCCAGCCACGGCTGGACCCTGGCAGCGAGCCGGGCGATGTCCTGATCGTTGTCGAAGATCGGCACCACCACCTGTGATTCGTGGGTAACCACGCCGCTGAACGCCTTTTGCAACTCGTAGTCCTCGAACAGCAGATGGTCACCGGCAGTGAGCCGGGACAACACGGTGGCGTTAACCGAATGGGTATGCAGCACCGCGCCTACCGCCGGCCTGCAACTGTAAAGCTGCGTATGCAGCAGGGTTTCGGCCGACGGCTTTTTACCCGGCTCCAGGCTGTTGCCAGCAAAGTCGGTGGCCAGCACGTCGTCCATGCCCAACTGGCCCTTGTGCTTGCCAGAGACCGTCAGCAGCGCTTCGGTTGGCGACAGGCGCACGGAGTAATTACTGCTGGTGGCCGGCGACCAGCCCCGGGCATACAGGAACTGCCCCGCTTCGATGATTTCCCGAGCCAGTGCTTCGCGACTCATACGCGCTCCTCTTTCATACATGTGGCGGTCAGAACAGCGGCGGCCACCGCCGCCAGACTCGCAATGGCAAAGGTCCAGCCGGCGCCAAGCGCGCTCCAGCTGTACCCGGAATACAAGGCGCCCATCGCACCGCCGGTGCCGGAAAGGGCGGCATACAGCGCCTGCCCCTGCCCTTGCTGGCGTGGGCCGAAGCTGCGCTGCACGTAATGCACGGCTGAGGCGTGAAAGCTGCCGAAGGTCGCCGCGTGCATCAGCTGGGCAACGATCAGAATCGCCAGATGATCGGCCAGGTTACCCAACAAAAGCCAGCGCACTGCGGCGATCACGAAGCTGGTAATCAGCACCTGACGAACGCTGAACCGCTGCAGCACACGGCTCATGACCATGAACATCAGCACTTCGGCCACCACACCCAGTGCCCAGAGCAGGCCAATGAGGCCGCGGCTGTAACCGAGGTGCTCAAGGTGCAGCGTGAGAAAGGTGTTATAGGGCCCATGACTCAGTTGTATCAACGCAACACTGACATAGAACGCCAGCACGCCCGGCCTGATCAGTTGCCTGAGGAACCCCTCCCCGGCGACCCGCGCAGCCGACACCTCGGGCTGCGCGTTGGGTACCCACCAACTGCTGGCGACAATACCGAGCAGAATGATCAGCAGCAGTTGCGGGTAGTAATCGAGGCTGAACCACTCCAGCAGCCGTCCCAACAGGACCACCGACAGGATGAAACCGATCGATCCCCAGAGCCGGATCTGGCTGTAGCGTGAAGTCTGACCCCGCAGATGCGTCAGCGTGATGACCTCAAACTGGGGCAGCACCGCGTGCCAGAAAAACGCATAGAGGGCCATGACCATCGCCAGCCAGGCGTAGGACGTGTCAACGAGAATCAGGCTGAAACACGCCAGCCCGCACAGGGCGCCAAAGCGCACGATGGTCAGACGTCGGCCGGTGTAGTCGCCGAGCCAGCCCCAGACGTTGGGCGCAACGCAGCGCATGAGCATCGGGATCGCTACCAGCTCACCGATGCGCGCGGCGGAAAATCCCAGATGGCTGAAATACAGCGCCATGTAGGGCGCTGTTGCCCCAAGCAAGGCGAAGTAGAAAAGATAGAAGCTGGCGAGCCGCCAGTAAGGAAGCGCCGCCACGCTCAGACGACCGCGGCGGCGACGTGCGGCTCAGGCATTACAGCTGACCCAGAATCGGCGTCGTGACGCGCACATCACTGTTCTGCCCGCGGTGGCGGAGCACGTGGTCAACCAGCACGATGGCCATCATCGCTTCGGCGATCGGTGTGGCGCGAATGCCGACGCACGGGTCGTGGCGGCCTTTGGTGATGACCTCGACGGAATTGCCATCGACGTCGATGGAGTGCCCCGGCGTGGTAATGCTGGAAGTCGGTTTCAGCGCAAGGTGAGCAACGATCGGCTGGCCGGAAGAAATCCCGCCGAGGATGCCGCCGGCATTGTTCGACAGAAACCCTTCGGGGCTCATTTCGTCGCGGTGCTCGGTGCCGCGCTGAGCAACACTGGCGAAACCTGCGCCGATCTCGACGCCCTTGACCGCATTGATGCTCATCAACGCGTGGGCGAGTTCGGCGTCGAGGCGGTCGAAGATAGGCTCGCCCAGGCCTGGCTGCACCCCTTCGGCAACGACGGTGATCTTCGCGCCCACCGAGTCCTGATCGCGACGCAGCTGATCCATGTACGCTTCCAGCTCCGGCACCTTGCTCGGGTCGGGGCTGAAGAAGGCGTTGTCTTCCACCGAATCCCAGGTCTTGAACGGGATTTTGATCGGGCCGAGCTGGCTCATGTAGCCACGAACGGTAATGCCCTGGGTGGCAAGAAACTTCTTGGCGATGGCGCCGGCGGCGACGCGCATGGCGGTCTCCCGCGCGGAGCTGCGGCCCCCGCCGCGGTAATCGCGGATGCCGTATTTGTGGTGGTAGGTGTAATCGGCATGGGCAGGCCGGAACAGGTCCTTGATCGCCGAATAGTCCTTGGACTTCTGATCGGTGTTGCGAATCAGCAGGCCGATGGACGCGCCGGTGGTCTTGCCTTCGAACACGCCGGACAGTATCTCGACCTCATCGGGCTCCTGCCGCTGCGTGGTGTGGCGGCTGGTCCCCGGCTTGCGGCGGTCAAGGTCGCGTTGCAGGTCTTGCAGAGACAGCTCGATGCCTGGCGGGCAGCCGTCAACGATGGCGACCAGTGCCGGACCATGGCTTTCGCCGGCAGTGGTGACAGTGAACAGCTTGCCGTAGGTATTGCCGGACATGCGGGAGGCTCCGAGGACGTTCAAAAACTCAAGCGCGCCAGTATACGCAGGCTTAGGGCGCAGTTCATCCTCGAACCTTATTCATTTGGCCGCGTCCAATTGACACTTTATTCATGACGGTCCTGCAATGCTAAGCGCCTTACCCCTGATTCGCGGCTTCTGGCCGCTGCGAGCGATCATCTTGAGCCTGACCCTGCTGTCCTCCATTGCCCACGCCGGCACGCCCGTCGTCCTGCAGCGTCCCATCAGCCTGGACACCGGCACCGGCGAGCTGTTCGGCACGCTGCTGCTGCCCAAGTCGGCCAGGCCCGTGCCTGTCGTGCTGATCATCGCCGGGTCAGGGCCGACCGACCGTGACGGCAACAACTCCGATGGCGGGCGCAACGACAGCATGAAGCGCCTCGCTCTGATCCTCGCCAAACACAACATCGCCAGCGTGCGCTACGACAAGCGCGGCGTTGCGGCGAGCCGCCCTGCGACGCCGGACGAGCGCGACCTGAGCATCGAGAAATACGTCGACGACGCCGTCGCCTGGAGCGCGAAACTTAAAACCGACGCCCGCCTGGGCCCTTTGATCCTGATGGGTCACAGTGAAGGCGCGCTGGTTGCCACCCTGGCAGCGGAACGTGCGGGCGCCGTGGCGTTGATCTCCGTGGCAGGCACCGGCCGGCCTGTGGATCAGGTGGTCCGCGAGCAACTGCAGGACCGCCTCCCGCCTGCGCTGCTGGCGCGCAGCGAGCAACTCATCGAAGAAATCAAAGCAGGCAAGACCGATGACGATGTGCCCGAACCGCTGCAGGTGGTGTTTCGCCCCAGCGTGCAGCCATATCTGATTTCCCTGTTCCGGCAGAACCCGACGGCGGCGTTCGGGCAACTGCACATCCCGACCCTGATCATTCAGGGCCGCAACGATATGCAGGTGGGCGTGGGCGACGCCGAACTGCTGCACAAAGCCAAACCCGACTCGCAGCTGGCGATCATCGACGGTATGAACCACGTGCTGCGCATCGTACCCATGGACATCAAGCGACAGCTGGCGTCCTACAAGGATCCGCAACTGCCGTTGGCCAGCGAAGTCACTGATCGCATCCTGAAATTTCTCGACTCGGTACCAGCCGCCTGAGGCCGAGCCGCGTTGACGCGCGCACCCTTTAGCTTCTTCAGAAACGGCCGATAGCTGTCTGCTGGCATCGTGTGCCGGCGGCATGTGCCGGGCAAGTCGAGAACAGGATCGCCGTGATGACAGAAGCAACCCTACAAACCGACGCGGTCGAGGCGACCGATGCCGCAGAAGCCGAGGCCGCCGCGCCCGTTTTATGGGAAGACGTGAGCGCCGAGCATTTTTCGATGCTGCGTCTGGCGCCTCTGCCAACTGACCGTGCGACCGGCGCACGGCCACTGCGGTTCGTCGAGTTCGGCAAGGCCGAGCGTCACAGCAAGGAATTCAGCTTGCTGCGCATGAGCTATCAGTTGCCGGGGCAAAAGACCCGCAAAGAGCAGAATCGTCTGGATATCTGGGTGGATCACGCCAATCGAAGCGTTCGCGTGGGCCCGGAATCCGGTTTGCAGATCGATCCGTGGAATCGCGGCCTGGGGCGCTTCATGCTGGCGCAAGGCATTGCCTGGGCGCAGAAGCGCTGTGCGGAGTACAAGATCGAAGGCACTGCGTTGTCCAACAAGGATGCGCTCAATGAGGACACGCGCCTGCGCCGCGATCACTTCCTCAAAACCCAGGGGTTTGAAGTCGCTTACGCCGATGCGCAGCACCTCAAAGGCACCCTCAAGGACGCCAAGGTCGGCAACCTGAATAACTCCTGGAACGCCGACAAAATACAGATCGTGCAAATCCTCGACGCCGCGCAGATGTTGCAACAGGCCGAACAGAGGATTCAGGAACAGGACGTCACGATCAAAAAAGCCGAAGACAAGGTCAGCAAATACCGCCGGGACGACAGCGGCTTGCGTTTCACCATTGCGTGCCTGGTTACCTTTGCCGTGTTTCAGGCCGGCTTGCTGATCTGGATCGCGACGCATCGGTAACCCGACGTTAAGCCAGGAAGCGGCCGATCTGGTCGGCATCAGACATCCGATGTAAATGCCGGCGCCTTCCCGGCTGAAGCGGTGTGTAGGACCGGCTTTAGCCGGGAAGAGGCCCGTGTGCTCGCCATCAGATCTGCGGTGTGAATGCCGACGCCTTCCCGGCTAAAGCCAGTCCTACAGCGAAGAGGCCCGCCAACTGTTTGATTAGACCCGCGACGCAAACAGATCCTGATGATTGCGGCACTGCTCAGCCGTCAGCATGAACACGCCGTGCCCACCGCGCTCGAATTCCAGCCAGGCGAAGTCGACTTCCGGGTACAGCGCTTCGACGTGAACCTGGCTGTTGCCCACTTCCACGATCAGCAGACCCTTGTCGTTCAGATGATCGGCCGCCTGCGCCAGCATGCGCCGCACCAGATTCAAACCGTCGTCACCGCAGGCCAGCGCCAGCTCCGGCTCGTGCTGGTATTCGTCGGGCATGTCGGCGAAATCTTCGGCATCGACGTACGGCGGGTTGGACACGATCAGGTCAAATCGCTGGCCCGGCAAGCCATCGAAACCGTCGCCCTGCACGGTGTATACGCGCTGATCGAGGCCATGCCGCTCGATGTTCTGATTCGCCACTTCCAGGGCTTCGAACGAGAGGTCGCCTAACGCAACCTCGGCGCTGGGGAAGACCTCGGCGCATGCAATGCCGATGCAGCCCGAGCCGGTGCACAGGTCCAGGATCCGCGCGGGCTCGCTGCCCAGCCAGGGGGCGAAACGCTGTTCGATGAGCTCACCGATGGGCGAGCGCGGAATCAGCACGCGTTCGTCGACGATGAAGGACATCCCGCAGAACCAGGCTTCACCCAGCAGGTAAGCCGTGGGCACGCGCTCCTCGATGCGGCGCTTGATGAGGTGTTGAACGGCAACCAGCTCTTCGTCTTCAAGGTTGCAATCAAGGTAACTGTCGGCAATCTCCCACGGCAGGTGCAAGGCCCCCAGCACCAGCTGTCGCGCTTCGTCCCACGCATTGTCGGTGCCATGGCCGAAGAACAGGTCCTCCCCGTGAAAACGGCTGACAGCCCAACGGATATGATCGCGCAGGGTGCGCAGGCGGGAAGTGATCACGGCAGACTCCTTAAAAAACGACGGGCGATTCTATCAGCCATCCACGCAACAAACGATGCCCGCGCCCGGCACGTGTGTGCGCGCAAAACTTTCCGCAGTCTTTAGCGCATTTTGCAGGCACTATGACAGCAACCGCGACCTGCTCGACGGCTTGAAGCCCGGCAAAAAAGGCGAGGTCTGTGAGCATGGCGATTCACAGAATCGCTCTGCCAGTGGACAATGTGGCAAAAGCCCCACTCGAAGGAGCCCCCCGATGTCTGTTTCAAACACTGGTCCCAAGACCATGTTTCAACTCAGTGGCCGCGAATACGCGGCGGCCACACTGAGTAATGCCACGCTGATCATCATTGATGCGCAGAAGGAATACCTCAGCGGCCCACTGGCGCTGACCGGCGTTCAGGCCGCCATCGATAACATCGTCAAGCTGGTGGCAGCCGCCCGCGCGGCAAAATCGCCGATCATTCACGTGCGCCACCTGGGCACGGTGGGCGGCATGTTCGATCCTCAGGGCGAGCGCGGGCAATTCGTGCCGGAGCTACAGCCTCAGGATGACGAGATCATTATCGAAAAGCGCCTGCCCAATGCGTTGAACGGGACGGTGTCTACGGACGATCGCACCACGCTGCACAGCCTGTTGGAAAGCCGGGGCCGGCTGGATCTGGTGGTGTGCGGGTTCATGAGCCATTCCAGCGTCAGCACGACCGTTCGCGCGGCCAAGGACTACGGGTTTCGCTGCACGCTCGTCGAAGATGCCTGCGCCACCCGCGACCTGCCGACCCCGAGCGGTGTTATCAAGGCGGAGCTGGTACAGCAGGCGGAGATGGCAATCATGAACGACAACTTCGCCAAACTGGCGCTG
Source organism: Pseudomonas sp. (assembly GCF_036387035.1). Taxonomy (GTDB): domain Bacteria; phylum Pseudomonadota; class Gammaproteobacteria; order Pseudomonadales; family Pseudomonadaceae; genus Aquipseudomonas. Next base: position 42,263 of record NZ_DASVUM010000045.1, read on the forward strand.
ACCAAAGACCTGATCTGATTTCGTTTTTCACCTGATCGAATCCCGCTCTGCACAGGAACTGTTCCGACCGAGCGGACTGCGCGCATGCCTGCACTGCAGATCATTTTCCGGCAGTTCCTGAAGAAAAGGCGTACAAGTGCAGGGGTCAGGTTGTGTGATCCCGTTCACTGACCGCCTATCCGTAATCGACCCGTGATGCCCCTGAAACCTGGCCAGGCGGGAACCACCCTACCCTGTGCTGGTCAGAGCGCCGATACCCATAGAGGAAATCGGAATGAAGATATCCGATGGTTTTGATGCCCGTCGCCTGCGCCCCAAGGGCCAGGGCAGCTGGCGGATGCGCATTATCGCTGCGATTTCGGCCGTCCTGGCGACCGCTGGCGTACTGCTTGCGATGGCCGGCGTTGCCAGCCTGATCGGCAACCCGGTCGCGCTGGGCGAACTCAACGCCAGTCCGGCTGGCGCCGTCGTCACAGTCGTTGTTGGTTTGTTGATGCTGTACGTGGGCGTGTGGTTCTGGCGCCGCAGCCGCCGTCGCCGTCGTCGCGCAGGCGAACTCAATATGTCGCCCCACCTGATGAAGAAGCACGACTGACTTTCGCGTCTTCCGCTGCCAGTTAATCATCGACAGCCTTACTCATCGATAGTCGCGCCGATTCTGGCGTGACGCGGTTAAACTGGCCCCCTTCGCGGAGACCACCATGCAAGACGACGATTTTTCCCTGTTCAGAAGTGAGATTCGCGGCGTTAAGCCCATCAAGACTGAACATGCGGACGTAGGAAAACCCAAAACCGACCGTAAGAACCTGGCCAAGCTGCGCCAGGCCGCCACCGTGCGTTCCGATGCGACGATTACCGTCGACGGCTTGTCAGACCAGTTCGTCATCGATGTCGGGCCTGAGGACACGCTGTACTGGGCGCGTGACGGGGTGCAGGAAGGCCAGATGCGCAAGCTCAAGCTGGGTCAGATCAGTTTCGAGGGCAGCCTGGACCTGCACGGCATGAGCGTCGAAATGGCGCGCGAGACGATGTGGGAATTCCTGGCCGAGGCGGCCAAACTGGAGGTGCGTTGCGTGCGCATCACCCATGGCAAGGCGGTGCGGCTGGACGGCAAGCGGCCGATGATCAAAAGCCACGTCAATACATGGTTGCGTCAGCATCAGCAGGTATTGGGATTTGCTTCGTGCATCGCCAAGCATGGCGGCGCGGGCGCGGTGTACGTGATCCTCAAGCGGACCATGATGGAAGGGCGTGACGAGTAGGCGGGGCCTTGCCTCTTGTGAACAGGTTGCCGTCGTGGCTTGCCTGAGCGAAATACCCTGTAGGAGCCGGCTTGCTGGCGAACGCGGTGAGTCAGAAACGCAAATATCGACCTGACCCAATGCATTCGCCAGCAAGCCGGCTTCTACGGGTTACGCAGCGCTCATTCGATCAACTGTCCAGCCGAATGTTGAGCGCCTGCAAATCAACGCGGACCTGGACCGCCGCCGCCACCACCGCCACCCGGTCCGCCGCCTTCATAGTGACCACCGCCGCCACCGCCTCCGTGACCGCCGTGGCCTCCCCCGCCGGGGCCCCAGAACGGCCAGCATCCGGACATGGCCGACATCACCGCGATGACCATCGCGACTTTCGCTATACGACTCAACATTTCGATTTCTCTCTTAAAGCGGGCTTGATCACAGGTATTCATCACCTGTTGCCTCTGACAGCGCCAACTTCTGAAACCGCGTCGTGATTTGGTACTGATCAGGTATCAGCATTGATACGAAACGGGCTTGAAAGCAAAAGGCCGCGAGGGAATGGCGTTCCCGTCGCGGCCTGATTCAAGCGTTTGCATCCTGATGGAAGATCAGCGGCGGTAGTAACCCGGTCCAGGGCCGTAGCCGCCCCGTCCGCCATCGTACGGGCCGCCGTCGTAATAACGGTGTTCATGCCAACCGCCGCCATGGCGGCCCCAACCCGGTCCAAAAAAACACCCCGAAACCGACGACGCCAGAGCAATCACCAGTGCGATTTTCGCGATTCGGCTAAACATCATAAGCACTCTCTTCATCCGGGCATCTGTCACCCGTTATTTCAGACATCAAGCCGACACATTTCGACATATCGCCTCGGTAAAGGTTGGGTAAAGGTCAGCTGCCCCTGCCGCGGCGGCGCCATGCCGCAGGCCTCTCGGCCGCCTGCCGTACCCCTGCGCGCCCAGCTACGCTACTATGTGCGCCTTTGCAGGCCCGCAACCCTGCGTTTTTTGAACCCACATGGAACACACCCCTGTGACTCTGGAACAGAACTACACCGCCATCCTTGGCCAACTCGGTGAGGACGTCTCCCGCGAAGGCCTGCGCGACACCCCGAAACGCGCAGCCAAAGCCATGCAGTACCTTTGCCGCGGCTACGAGCAAACCCTCGAAGACGTCACCAATGGTGCGCTGTTCAGCTCCGACAACAGCGAGATGGTGGTGGTCAAGGACATCGAGTTGTATTCGCTCTGCGAACATCATCTGTTGCCCTTCATTGGCAAGGCTCACGTCGCGTATATCCCGAGCGGCAAAGTGCTCGGCCTGTCCAAGGTGGCGCGTATCGTCGACATGTATGCCCGTCGGCTGCAGATCCAGGAAAACCTCAGCCGCCAGATCGCCGACGCGATTCAGCAAGTCACCGGCGCGCTGGGCGTGGCGGTGGTCATCGAAGCCAAGCACATGTGCATGATGATGCGCGGCGTGGAGAAGCAGAACTCATCGATGATCACCTCGGTCATGCTCGGGGAATTCCGCGAAAACGCCGCCACCCGCACCGAGTTTCTCAGCCTGATCAAGTGATCACGGCGTCCTGAAGGCCGCAGCATCAGGCTGCGGCTGTCTGGCGGACCCTGCCGCCGAGTGAGGTTTTAGCGTGTTGATGAAAGCAGTGAGAGTCGGCCTCGGCCAGCTCGTGATCGCCGGCGATTTCCTGACCCGGCCGAGCAAGAAGCAGCGTTCTGCCGAGGCGCAGGCAGCCGTTGATGCGTCTGCAAAAGCGCTGACGCTGTATCAGTTCCACGCTTGCCCGTTCTGTGTGAAAACCCGCCGGGCGCTGCGTCGCCTGAACGTGCCGGTGGCGCTGCGCGATGCGAAGAACAACGAACCGGATCGCCAGGCGCTGCTCAGTGGCGGCGGGCGGATCAAGGTGCCGTGCCTGCGCATTGAAGAAGAAGGTCAGACGGTCTGGATGTACGAATCGAAAGTGATCATCGATTACCTCGAGAAACGCTTCGCCGGGGTTTGATAACGCTCCCATCTTGTGGAAGCGAGCTTGCTCGCGAAGCGGCCGGCACCTGCGCTAGCTACTCAGCTGCTGAATGCCGCCTTCGTGAGCAAGCTCCCACAGGAAAGACGCGGTTACTTCGGGCAGCCTTCCTGGCGACATGCTGCATACGCCTTCAATTGTTCCACCCGGACTTTGGTCTGCGCTGAAAGGCATTGCGCCTGAACCAGCGGCCACAGGCTCCCGCCCTCCTCCCGCTTGCCTGCCTGATATTGGCAATCGGCATCGCGAAAGGCGATCCACTTTTTCTGCGCATCCAGCAACGCCTTTTTGCGGGCCGGCGTCTTCAGGTAGCCCATCTGCGCGTTGTATTGGGTGTTCAGTTCGGCGTCCAGCGCTGCATATTCCTGGCTCGCGCATTGGTTCATCGAGGCCTGATTGGCGTCACACTCCTGCGCCTGGGCCGAGCAGCCGATGCCCAGCGCCATCAGCATCCCCACCGCGATCATCCGGTACTGCATGTCTCGTCTCCTTTTTTGGTGAGTGATGCCTGCGTCAATCCAGCATGCCCACGTAGCCCGGCTGCTGTTTGACCCGCGCCAGCCAGGTCTGGATCGCCGGGAACGGCGCCAGATCGAAGCCGCCCTGGTGAGCAACGTGGGTGTAGGCGTACAGCGCGATGTCGGCAATGGAGAAGCTCTCACCCACCAGAAACGGCGTGCGCTGCAGTTGCTGCTCCATGACCTTCAAGGCCTTGTTACCGCGCCGGTGCAGCGAGTGGTATTCCTCCATCCGCTCCTCTGGCAGCCCCAGATAAAACTGAATGAACCGCGCCACTGCAAGGGTCGGCTCGTGGCTGTATTGCTCGAAGAACTGCCACTGCAGCATTTGCGTGCGCAGACGCGGTTCGGTCAGCAGGTAGGGCGTGCCCTCGGCGAGGAAGTTGAGGATCGCGTTGGACTCCCACAGGCAGGTGCCGTCTTCGAGTTCAAGCACGGGCACTTTGCCGTTCGGGTTCTTGGCCAGAAACGCCTCGGTTTCGGTCTCGCCCTTGAGGATGTCCACCGCCACCCACTCGTATTGCGCGCCGAGCAAATTGAGCATCAGCTTGATCTTGTAGCAGTTGCCCGAATTGTAGTCGCCGTAAACCTTGTACATCCGCCCTCTCCCCTTGTTCGTATGCCGTCAATCGTGCCGGTCCTGCGTGTGCGTAATGTATCAGGCCGCCTGTGAAAGCTGTGTTTGGCGAATGACCGCGGCCAGTCGTTTCAAGCCTTCGTCCAGTCGCTCGGGGTCGATGTGACTGAAATTGAGCCGCAGATAACCCGGATTGGCGTCCGGATCGGCGAAGAACGGCTCGCCCGGCATGAACGCGACGTTCTGCGCCAGGGCGCTGTCGAGCAACGTCCGGGTGTCGAGCTTGTGCTTGAGCGTCAGCCAAAAGAACAGCCCGCCCTGGGGGCTGTTCCATTGCGCCAGGTCCGCGAAGTGCCGCTGCAGCGCCGCTTCGAACCCGTCGCGACGGCTGCGATAGAAGCTGCGCAACTCCAACAGATGCTGCTCGTAGTGCTCGCTGCCGATCCATTGCAACGCCTGCCACTGACCGACTCGATTGGTGTGCAGGTCAGCCGACTGCTTGAGCTTGAGCAAATGCGGGAACAGGTCGGGCGTGGCGATCAGGTAGCCCACGCGCAAGCCCGGCATAAGGGTTTTCGACACGGTGCCGGTGTAGATCCAGCTGGCTTTTTTCAGGCGGCTGACGATGGGCCGGGCACTGCCGCCGTCGAAGGTCAGCTCGCGGTACGGCTCGTCTTCGATCAGCGTTACGCCAAACTCGTCGAGCAACGCCGCGACCGCATCGCGCGCCACTTCGCTGTAGCGAACGGCCGACGGGTTCTGGAACGTGGGAATCAGATACGCGAATGACGGCGAGTGCTGCTCAAGCCGCTGACGCAGCGCTTCGAGGTCCGGGCCTTCGGCGAGCAGCGGAACGGTCAGGCATTCGGCGCCGAACAGCTGGAAGATTTGCAGCGCGGCCAGATAGGTCGGCGCTTCGAGCAGGATCTCGGTGCCCTTGTCGATGTACAGCTTGGCGGCCAGATCCAGGGTCTGCTGGGAACCGCTGACGATCATCACCTGACTCGCGTCGCAGTCGATGCCCAGTGCCCGCGCCTGGGCAGCCAGCGCCTCACGCAGCTGCGGCTCGCCTTCGCTCATGCCGTACTGGCCGATGCTGCGCGGCATGTCGGACCATTCACTGTTCGGCAACATGGCTTCAGCAGGCAGGCCGCCCGCGAACGACATCATCTCCGGGCGCTGGGCAGCGGCGAGGATTTCGCGAATCAGTGAACTCTTCAAACGGGTAACGCGTTCGGAAAATGGCATCGGATCACCGCTGGCGGAAGGAAAGTAAAATACGTCAAACTGGTTGACCGAAATTACGATGCCGCACACGGATACGTCAAGATGCTTGACCTTAAAAATTCATCCACCCAGCAAATCGCCATGGAAGCGTTTTTCTTCGGCTACCAGGCGTTCACCGCCAAAGCCGACGAGATGCTCGACCGCCGTGGCCTCAGTCGGGTACACCAGCGCATCGTGTTTTTCATCGCGCGCTATCCCGGTTTGAGCGTGAAGGAGCTGCTCGGGGTTTTGGGGGTGAGCAAGCAGGCGCTGAACACGCCGCTGCGGCAGTTGATCGAGATGGAACTGGTGCTCAGCGTGGCGCCTGAGGACGACAAACGTAAGCGCCTGCTGGAGCTGACCGCCGAGGGACGCAAGTTTGAAGAGTCGTTGCGTCGCGAACAGGTCAAGCTGCTGCAACGGGTGTTCGCCGAGGCCGGGCGCGAAGCAGTGGACGGCTGGCTGGCGGTGAATCAGGCGTTGGGCAACACGATGTCCCGCGGCTGACCCGGCGGTTCGCAGACCGCCCTAATCAACTGTGCCGACCATTGCGCCGATGGCTGTATTGCAACGGGCCATGACCACTGCGTATAGGCTGCAGCTCTGTTCAACCGCTGCGCCAAGGATAGACCCGCATGACTGACGTGACCCTCGCGCCATTGCGACCGCTGAAAGACTCTTCGCCATCCGCCATCGTCGCCGGCTTCATCGCCATGGTGACCGGCGTCACCAGTTCGCTGGTGCTGATGTTTCAGGCCGGCCAGGCCGCCGGGCTGACCTCGGCGCAGATTTCATCATGGATCTGGGCGCTGTTCATGGGCATGGCGGTGTGCAGCATCGGCCTGTCGCTGCGCTATCGCTCGCCGATCACCGTGGCCTGGTCGACGCCGGGCGCCGCGTTGCTGATCACCAGCCTGGGGGGCGTCGCCTACCCTGAAGCGATCGGCGCGTTCATCACCTGCGCGGTGCTGGTCTTCATCTGCGGGATCACCGGCAGTTTCGAACGGCTGGTCAAGCGCCTGCCGACGTCACTGGCGGCGGCCCTGCTGGCCGGTATTCTGTTCAAGATCGGCAGCGAAATCTTCGTCGCCGCGCAACACCGCACCGGCCTGGTGCTGGGCATGTTCTTCACCTACCTGATCATCAAACGCTACTCGCCGCGCTACGCTGTGCTGGTGACGTTATTGGTCGGGGTGGCGCTGTCGGGCATGCTCGGGCTGCTGAATTTCAGCGGCTTTGCGCTGGAAGTGGCGATGCCGGTGTGGACCACGCCGTCCTTTTCCATTGCCGCGACCATCAGCATTGGCATTCCGCTGTTCGTCGTCGCCATGACGTCGCAGAACATGCCGGGCGTTGCTGTCCTTCGTGCAGACGGTTATCAGGTGCCCGCCTCGCCGCTGATCACGGCCACCGGCATCATCTCGCTGATCACCGCACCCTTCGGCGCCCACGGCATTAACCTCGCGGCCATCAGCGCCGCCATCTGCACCGGCCCGCATGCCCACGAAGACCGCGACAAACGCTACACGGCGGCCATCTGGTGCGGGATTTTCTACGCCATCGCGGGGGTGTTCGGCGCGACGCTGGCGGCGCTGTTCGCGGCGTTTCCCAGAGAGCTGGTCTTGTCGATCGCGGCCCTGGCGCTGTTTGGCTCGATCATCAACGGCCTGACCGTGGCCATGAACGAACCGAAAGAGCGCGAAGCCGCGCTGATCACCTTCATGGTCACGGCGTCGGGCCTGACGCTGTTTTCCATCGGCTCGGCGTTCTGGGGCATCGTCGCGGGGGTGCTGACGCTGCTGATATTGAACGGTCGCAAGGCCTGAGCATGATTGCGCCGCCTTGAAAACACGCCGCGGATTCAGAGTCTGAAATGCCCGACCATGCCTTTTAACTCCATGCCCAGTGAAGCCAGTTCGATGCTTGAAGCCGCATTACCCTGCATCGCCAGCGCTGATTGATCGGCACTGGCGCGGATGCTGGTGACGCTGCGGTTGATCTCTTCGGCGACCGAGCTCTGCTCTTCGGCCGCGGCGGCAATCTGCTGGTTCATCTGCTGAATCATCGACACCGCGGCGGCAATGCTGCCCAGCGCACCCTCGGTTTGCAGCGCGTCGCTCACCGCCAGTTTGACCAGCTCGGCGCTGCTTTGAATCTGCGCCACCGACGCCTGGGCGCCGCTCTGCAACCGGGTGACCAGCCGCTCGATTTCTTCCGTCGACTGTTGCGTGCGTTTGGCCAAGGCGCGGACTTCATCGGCCACCACAGCAAAGCCTCTGCCCTGCTCGCCTGCCCGCGCGGCTTCGATGGCGGCGTTGAGCGCCAGCAGGTTGGTCTGCTCGGCGACGCTTTTGATCACGCCGAGCACATTGCCAATGTTATGAATTTCTCCGCTGAGCGTCTCGATCGAATCGCTGGCTGAACGGGCCGACGACGCCAACTGCTCGATACGCTGCAGGCTCTGGCGCACCACGGCCTGGCCCGTGTCGACCTTGGCGTCGGCGGTCTGCGCCGCAAGCGCCGCTTCCTCAGCGTTGCGTGCGACATCGTGGACAGTCGCGGTCATCTGGTTCATGGCCGTCGCCACTTGCTCGGTTTCTTCCTTCTGGCTGCTGACTTCCAGATTGGTCTGCTCCGTCACGGCCGACAGCGAGTGGGCCGATGTGGCCAACTGCTCGATACCCGCCGGCAACCCGCTGACGATGCGGCTCAAGCCTGCACCCATCTGCTGCATCGCTTGCATCAACTGACCGATTTCATCCTTGCGCGTCACGCTGACCTGGCCGCTCAGGTCACCGGCCGCAATGCGCTGGGCCGTGGCGATCACACTGCGCAGCGGCGCAACGATGAGGCGCGTGATGACCCACGCGGCGATCAGCCCGACCACCAGCGCCAACACCGAGGAGCCGATGATCATCATCGCGTTGGCCTGCAACTCGCTCTGCATCGACTGGTCTTCGGCGTCATAGGCATGATTGACCTGCTGCACCACCACTTTCGCGTTGCTCGCCAGCTGTTGCGAGACCCTGGCTTCCGACGCCAGCAGCCCGGTGTATTCGTTGAGCTTGTCGCTGAAATTGCTGATGTGCCCGCCGACCTCGGTCAGCACGGTGAGGTAACCCGCGTCCTTGATGACACCCTTGAGCTGCTCGGCCAGTTGCTGCGCCTGAACGGCCTGTTCGATGGTGCCGGTCTTGACCTCCTCGCCCGAGCCCGTTTTGCGGCTCTTGTCGAGGCGCACCCGGGCCTCGTCCATCGCCTGCATCATCAGTTTGGAAATCTGGCTGATCTGGTTGGCCTGTTCGATGAACTCCACGCCTTGCTGGCCCTGGGAATCCTTCAGCGCGTAGGCGCCGTCATCGGCCAGCCCCGCCTGCAACACGTCGAGGTTATTGGCCACGCTGGACACCGACCAACTGGCCATTTCCAGCGCCAGGTCCTTGCTCTGGCTGATGCTGACGAACTCGTCGAAAGAGGCGCGATACGCCGCCAGCGCCTGCTGCACCTCACCCATGACCTGCTCGTTGATCGGCGCGCCGGCCTTGAGCTGCTGCGCCTGGGCATTCAGGCCGTCGAGCCCGGAGTGAACCTGATCGACGACCTTCGGATCGCCGTGCAAGGCGTAATCCTGCTCCAGCACCCGCACGCGATTCACCTCGCCGTTGAGTGCGGTCATCGCCTTCAGGCTGTCGAAATGCGCGCTGATGGAACGCAGTGACCAGACCCCGATCGCCGCGACCAGTGCCGTCAACAACAGCACCAGCACGAACCCGATCCCCAGCTTCTTGGCCATCCCCAGATTGGCAAATCGTGTCTTCACGGCCGAAATCATCAGTTTCCGCTCCACAGCTTGAGGGCGCACATGGCAAGGCCATCCGCGCGCGGCCAATCAACATCCGCGCAGATTCGCAATGCTCAAGGGGCAAAACAAGGTGTTGACGCCAGAATGATGGCAAATCGCTAGGGCGAGGTCGCTTACAGAACGGTCATCGTCGTACTAGCGCGTGGCCGGCGCCACCGTCAGCGTGCCCGCCTCGGCATCCAACATGGCGTGAGTGCCCAATGCCACCGCCAGGTTAGGCTCGCCGTGGCCGATCGACAGTCCGCCAAGCACCGGAATGCCCAGATCGCCCAGGCGCTCGATGAGCACGTCGGGCGGCCTGATCGGGTTATTGCCATGGCCGGGCTCGCTGAACTGGCCCACAGCAATGCCGCCAAGCCTCTGAAGAATCCCGCAATTGCGCAACTGAGTGAGGAGACGGTCTACCCGATACGCCAGCTCGCCGACGTCTTCGATCAACAGAATCGCGCCTTCCAGATCCGGCATGAACGGCGTGCCGATGCAGGTGCTCAGCATGCTCAAATTGCCGCCAAGCAGCACGCCCTCGACTGTCCCCGAAGTGCGCACGCTGAAGGTGGGTTCTGCCGGGTCGGCATGAATGACGGAAGGCTGAGTGCTCATCAATGCCTGCTTGAGGGTGCTGGCAAAAATGCCGCCTTTTTCCAGCTGCGCGGCGACTGGGCCGTGAACCGTGGCGAGGCCTGTGCGGGTCCAGAGTGCGGCGTGCAAGGCGGTGATGTCCGAGAAGCCGACCACCAGCTTGGGGTCACGAAGCACCGCGTCATAATCCAGCTGCCCGAGGATGCGCTGCACACCGTAGCCGCCACGGGTGCATAACACGGCGCGTATCTCGGGATCGGCCAGGGCGTCGTTGAGGTCGGAAATGCGATTGGCGTCGCCGCCTGCCAGAAAACCGATGTTGTCCAGTGCGTGGGGGTAAACGCGAGGGCGTAGTCCCCATGAGGTGAGTTCCCGCACGGCTGCCTCCACCCGGACTTCAGCGACCGGGCCGGCTGGGGACACCAGCGCCACGGCGTCGCCAGCGCGAAGGACTTGAGGGTGCAGGGTTGGTCGGGAGGCAGGCATTTATTGGGCAACTCGGCGGGTGTTTGGTGATGGTGCAATGTAGAGCACTGCTGGCGGTGAATCCAGCAGGCGATGGTTCAGTCTGCACCGACACACCCTGTGTCGTTGATCGTATTGGGCCAAATATGGATGGCAGGGCGCGTGCCGCCGTTCAGGACGTTTTCAGCACAGCACGGCCAGATGACGCGCGGCCGCCGACCCCGCGCCATCCACCTTGTGCTTCAAGCAGGCCTAGGCAACCGCCCCGTCGAGAGAGGCGTCGGTGGCCACACCTACCAGCGTCACCTCTTTATGAGCAGGTGCGAACACCATATTGCTGTTGTCCAGCTCATCCGCCCAATTACCCGTCATGGCAATTTCGAACCGGTGACCTTGGGAGTCGGGTTCGAGGTCCTTGAGGTAGGTGCGGTCCAGGGTCTGGTTGTACACCACTTTAAGCGTCGTGCCGGTGCCGTCGCCAAAACCGGTATAGCCCAACGCAGACACGTCGATCTTGTCGCTGTAATCCGCGAAGTCGACGATCAGGTCCACCATGCTCTTGGTCTCGGTCCGGTAGCTGTCGCTCACCGCAGTGTAAAGGAAGGTGTCATCGTTCTCGTGCCGGCCGTTGAACAGCTGCACCGACAGGTCGTCCCCGCCGTTCAGCCTGTCTGCACCCGTGCCGCCAACAATCACATCGGAGCCTGTCCCGCCGTTGATGCTGTCATTGCCGTCCAGGCCGCGCAAAATCTCCGACAAAGCGCTGCCGGTGATCGCATCGCCGTTCTCGGTACCGTAGACGGCAGGACTGCTGAACACCAGTTGGGCATCGGTCAAGCGGCCGGCCAGGCCACCGTCCAATACCAGTTCGAAGCGTTGGCCTTCGGTGTTGGCGTCGTAGCTTTTGAGGTAGGTGCGGGTGCCTTCGGTGTTTTCCACCACCGCCAGGGTGCCGTTGTGGCCATCGCCGATGCCGGTGAAGCCCAGCTTGGTCAAGTCGATACGGTCCCGGGACGGGTCGAAATCGACAATGCGGTCGCTGCCGGTTTCAGTGGCCGTCCGGTAGCTGTCGCTGATCTCGGCGTAGCGGAAGATGTCGGCACCAGCACCGCCGGCAAGCACGTCGCGGCCGCCATTGCCCTGCAGCAGATCGTCGCCAGCCAGGCCGTGGAGGACCTCGGCGGCGTTGATGCCCAGCAGAGTATTCTGGCCGCTCGATCCGTCCAGGTGCGAGGCGCCGTCCTGGCTGCCAAAGGTGGTGTCCAGCGAGCCATCGGCGTTCAGGCGAACCACGCTGAAGCCTGCGTTCACGTTAACGGAGCTGGTGCCTGCGACGACGATTTTGCCATCGGGCTGCACGGTAACGGAGCGGGCGTCGTTCCAGTGGGCGTAGCCAGTGTCATCGGGAATCGGGGCAAAAGTGGTTCTCCCTCCGTCGCCGAAGGTGGTGTCGAACGAGCCATCAGCATTCAAACGCAAAATGGTGCCCGCGCCATCGGTGCCTTCGCCCACGAGAACAAGTTTGCCGTCGGCTTGGAGCGCGACCTCGGAGTAGTAGCTCAGCCCCAGCGCCGGATCGAAATGCACCGTGCCGTTATCACCGAATTGAGTGTCCAGCGTGCCGTCGGGTTTGAGGCGCTGAAGGCTGTAGACCGGGTCGCCCGATACATGAAGCGTGCTGCCCGGCACGTCGTAGCCACCTACGTACAGCCAGCTCCCCATGACCACGCCGCCATCGGCCTGAACCGTGGTGGTGATGTTGCCGTTCTCATAATCCCCGGTCGGGCTCAACACCTGACGGCCATGGTCGCCAAAACTTTCCAACAGTGTGCCGTCTTCGCTGCTCTTGAAGATCTCGGCAGCGTGCGTACCTCGTGTGCTCACATAGAAGGTACCGTCCTGATTGACATCCAGGGCCGTGCCTTCGGGGTAATAATCCAGATCAAGCGTCAGGGCGCCTTGGGTACCGAAGCTACTGTCCGGGCTGCCGTCCAGGTTGAAGCGCTGCACGGTGAAGCCCGCCGCCGTGTAGTCCGCGAACAACACCCTGCCGTCTGCCTGCACGGCGATGATGAACGTAGCGTCCTCGCGGTCCAGGTTGGCGGGTAGCACCGCAATGCCACTTTGGCCGAACGTAGTGTCCAGGCTACCGTCGGCGTTCAGGCGCATGACGGTGAGGTCGGAACGTATGCCGTAGGACTCATCACCCGGCGCACCGGAATAACCGACGTAGTTGTGTCC
>NZ_DASVUM010000046.1:0-6650 GCF_036387035.1 Pseudomonas sp.
ACGAACATCGGCTTGTCCAGCGTGCTCAGCACCTGGCTGGCGACGCGTTGGCCTTCTTCCGGGCTGGAGTCGTCCAGCAGCACCGCGAATTCGTTACTGGCGAAGCGCGCCAGAATGCCGGTCGGACTGAGGCTGTTGCGCAGGCGCCGGGCGAGGCTGATCAACAGCTTGTCGCCGGTATGGTGGCCAAGGCTGTCGTTGATGCGCTTGAAGTTGTCGATGTCGACCAGCAACAGGCTGATCGGGGTTTCCACGTCCCTGGCGAAGTGCTCGTCCAGGGTTCGGATGAACGCCGGACGGTTGGCCAGGCTGGTCAAATTGTCGGTGTACGCCAGGCGCTCGATCCGCTGCTGGGAGAGCTTGGCCTGGGTAATGTCTTCATAGATGCCGATGTAATGGGTCAGCTCGCGATCGTCGCCGTACACCTTGGAAATCGATAGCTGGCCCCAGTACGGTTCCAGGTTTTTGCGCCGGCTCTTGAACTCGCCCTGCCAGCTGTTTCCACTGACCAGACTGGAGTTTGCGTCGAGCAGCAGTGCGCTGAGGTTTTCCAGGGCGGGCAGCTCCGAAAGTTGCTGCCCATGGACTTCGTCGGCGGGGTACTGAGTGATTTCGGTGAAACTCGGATTGACGTACTCGACTACGCCATCGCGGTTGACCAGCAGAAACGCGTTGGCGCTCTGCTCCACGGCACGCTGAAACAAGTGCAGGGCACTCGTGGCAGTGCGGCGGTTGTGGTTGTTGATGGCGTGGGCAAACTGATCGGCCAACTCGCCGGCAAAGGCAATTTCATCGGACTGCCACTCGCGTGGCGCACCGGTCTGCTCAAGGCAGAGCACGCCCACCACCTGACCATCGATGCGCACGGGGGCGTCGAGGATGGCGGTGATGTTTTGGGTGCGCAGCCGCTGAACCAGCTCCCTGGTGCGCGCGTCCTGCTCGACATCGTTGACGTCGATGGCGCGGCTGGTGTGCAGCACATCCAGGTAGCTGGGGAATTCGCTGATGTCGATCGCGCCTGTTTTGGGGAACGTGCTGGTATCGCGGCGATACTCGGCAATCGGCTCAAGGGTCTTGCCGTTGAGGTTCCACAGGCTGGCGCAGGAGATGTCATAGATCTCGCAGGCGCTTTTGGTGATCAGTTCCGCTGCTTCCTGCAGCGAGTTGTTCGAGCTGTAGCGATGGCGTGCCAGGCGCAGAATCAGGCTTTGCTGGCCGCGCACTCGCTCCAGATGCTTCAACTGTTCGTGCTGGGCGCGCTGGTTGAGTTCCAGCGCGATCTGCAAGCGCGAGTTTTGCACCTCCAGATCCGGACTGATGACCAGCTCGCCGGGCTCGGCCTGTTCGTCGACGACCGTCAGGTAACCGCGCAACAGATGCCGATTATGTTGCTTGTAGCCTTCACCGATCTCCATCAGCCCCAACGGACCGCGCGCCGTGTGCAGGGTGTAGCGGATCAGGTAATGGGCGCTGCTCGCCAGCTGCATCTGCACCGCGTCGTGCAGTTGATAGCGCGCTTCGGGCTCCATGAGGCTGGCATAAGGTGAGCCCACCAGGGCGCAGAGTTCGACAGCGGGCATGCTGAATTGCTTTTCGCAGTTCGGGTCCAGGTACAGCATGGCCCAGCTGGGTTCATTCAGCCGCTCGAAACGCAGCATGCCGAGCCGCGAGGGCACCGGCAATTGCGTCACGACCTCGGCCGCCGGTCTACCGACAGCATCAGGTTGGCTTTTCATGAAGGAACTCGCTTTCAGGGTACTGTCGCGCACAGGCAAGGAGCCCGTCTTTAAGTCGCGTGCCGCAAGGTTGCATCATGGCGAACGGGCTGACAAGTCAGCGAGATGGCTTAATGCTATAAAAACTGTCGGCAGACGGTTGATCTACTGGAGGTAATTGATCGGATTGTCGGGGTGAGGGTGAAGCGGCCGCTGTTTGTGCATCATCTGCTATCGGCAGTCCGACCGAATACTGTAGGGGCACTTTCGCCGCGATGGCGTTGACGCGTCGGCGCGGTGTTATCCCTCCGTGGAGGTTCCAGGGCCGGCGACCGTCGAGGGTGATGCTGCCCAGGATACGGGCAAAAAAAGCCCCGCCAATAAGCGGGGTTGAGGTACGAGCGTGGCAGCTCGAGAAAGCGAAGGCCCGTTTCGCGTGAAACGGGCCTTGTACGGCTTACAGCAGAATCGTGCGGATGTCCGCCAGCAATTCGCTCAGACGCTTGGTGAAACGCGCTGCGGCGGCGCCGTTGATCACGCGGTGATCGTAGGACAGCGACAGCGGCAGCATCAGACGTGGCTGGAAAGCTTTGCCGTCCCATACCGGTTGCATCGTGGCCTTGGACACACCAAGGATCGCCACTTCCGGCGCGTTGACGATCGGCGTAAAGCCGGTGCCGCCAATGTGGCCCAGGCTGGAGATGGTGAAGCAGGCGCCTTGCATGTCGTTGGCCGACAGCTTTTTGGAACGTGCCTTTTCAGCCAGCTCGGCCGCTTCTGCCGCCAGTTGCAGCAGGCTCTTCTGGTCGACGTTCTTGATGACCGGGACCAGCAGGCCTTCTGGCGTATCTACCGCGAAACCGATGTTGAAGTACTTCTTGCGAATGATCGCTTTGCCGCTCGGTGCCAACGAACTGTTGAAGTCCGGCAGTTCCTTGAGCAAGTGCGCGCTGGCTTTGAGCAGCAGCGGAAGCACGGTCAGCTTGACGCCGGCTTTTTCGGCCACGGCTTTCTGCGCGATACGGAAAGCTTCCAGATCGGTGATGTCGGCCTGGTCGAACTGCGTCACGTGCGGGATGTTCAGCCAGCTGCGGTGCAGACCGGTTGCACCCAGCTGCATCAGGCGCGTCATCGGCACTTCTTCGGTTTCGCCGAAACGGCTGAAATCGACTTCCGGAATCGGCGGGATGCCCATTCCCCCGGCAGCGCCGCCAGCAGCAGGCGCGTCCTTGGACTTGGTCATGATCGACTTGACGTACGCCTGCACGTCTTCTTTGAGCACGCGACCGTGGGGGCCAGTTGCCGAAACAGCATTCAGCTCGACACCAAACTCGCGCGCCAGCTGACGTACCGCAGGGCCAGCGTGAACCTTGGCGCCATTGTTCGCAGGTGCAGCGGCTGGGGCGACTGGCGCAGGAGCGTTTTCAGCCTTGGCAGCCGGAGCAGCAGCGGCCGCAGGAACAGCCGCTTCAGTCTTGGCCGGAGCCGGCGCAGCAGCCTGAGCAGGCGCGGCAGCGGGGGCAGCACCCGCCACTTTCAATTTCAGGATCAGGTCGCCAGTGCCGACTTCGTCTTCGACTTTGACGCTAATGCTCTCGATCACGCCCGCCGCTGGAGAAGGGATCTCCATCGAAGCTTTATCGGATTCCAGGGTGATCAAGGATTGATCAGCTTCGATGCTGTCGCCCACTTTGACCATCAGCTCGATGATGCGAGCCTTGCCCGACGAACCGATGTCCGGAACGTGAATATCCTGAACGGTCTCCGACGCCGCTGGAGCGGCCACCGCAGCAGGCGCAGCTTCGGCTTCAGCCGGTTTTTCGGCAGGCTTTTCAGCAGCGGCAGCAGGCTCGGCAGCCGCTTCGCCTTCCACTTCCAGCTCAAACAACTCGTCGCCTTCTTTCAGGCGATCGCCCAGCTTTACTTTCATCGCCTTGATGACACCGGCTTTAGGCGCAGGGATTTCCATGCTTGCCTTGTCTGACTCCAGCGTCAGCACGCTCTGGTCAGCTTCGATGCGATCACCGACCTTGACCATCAATTCAATGACTTCACCTTCACCGTTACCGATGTCGGGTACGCGAATTAACTCACTCACAATGTCTCTCCTTAGGAGAACCTGTTGCTCGACTGCGCCGATTCATCTGCGACGAAACAGCCTGGATGCTCATTTACCGAAGTAAATTCCGCATCGGCGGCTGCTTCGCGCATTCAGCGCTCTATTCGATCGTTACGCAGACCTTAGCAGTCCAGCGGGTTGCGCTTCTCAGGATCGATGCCGAACTTGGCAATGGCTTCCGCCACGACTTTTGGTTCGATATCGCCGCGATCGGCCAAGGCTTCCAGGGCAGCCAGCACCACGAAGTGGCGGTCGACTTCAAAGAAGTTACGCAGCTTCTTGCGGCTGTCGCTACGACCGAAACCGTCGGTGCCCAGCACTTTGTATTCCTTGGTCGGAACCCACTGACGGATCTGGTCAGCGAACAGTTTCATGTAGTCGGTCGAAGCGATCACCGGACCTTTACGGCCGTTGAGGCATTCTTCAACGTAGCTCAACTGTGGCTTCTGACCCGGCTTCAGGCGGTTGCTGCGCTCTACGGCGAGGCCGTCGCGACGCAATTCGTTGAAGCTGGTAACGCTCCAGACGTCCGCACCGATATTGAACTGCTCGCGCAGGATCTTCGCCGCCTCGCGTACTTCACGCAGGATGGTGCCGGAACCCAGCAGCTGCACGTGGTGCGCGGCTTCGCGGGTGTCTTCCTCCAGCAGGTACATGCCCTTGATGATGCCTTCCTCGGAACCGGCCGGCATGGCGGGTTGCGTGTAGGACTCGTTCATCACGGTCAGGTAGTAGAAGACGTCCTGTTGTTCTTCGAACATCTTCTTCATGCCGTCCTGAATGATCACCGCCAGCTCGTAGCCGTAGGTAGGATCGAAGGTGCGGCAGTTCGGGATGGTCGAGGCCAGAATGTGGCTGTGACCGTCTTCGTGCTGCAGACCTTCGCCGTTCAGGGTGGTACGACCGGCGGTGCCGCCGATCAGGAAGCCACGGGTGCGGCTGTCGCCTGCGGCCCATGCCAGGTCGCCGATACGCTGGAAACCGAACATCGAATAGAAGATGTAGAACGGAATCATCGGCTGGTTGTGGCTGCTGTACGAAGTGCCCGCCGCGATGAACGACGACATCGCACCGGCTTCGTTGATGCCTTCCTCGAGGATCTGGCCCTTCTTGTCCTCGCGGTAGAACATCACTTGTTCTTTGTCGACTGGCTCGTACAGCTGGCCTACGGAGGAGTAGATACCCAGCTGACGGAACATGCCTTCCATACCGAAGGTACGGGCCTCGTCCGGGATGATCGGGACGATGCGCTGGCCCACTTCCTTGTCCTTGACCAGTTGCGTCAGGATGCGCACGAACGCCATGGTCGTGGAGATTTCACGGTCGCCGGAACCATCCAGGATCGCCTTCAGGGTTTCCAGTGGCGGAGTCGGCAGGCTGAAGCTCTGCGCGCGACGCTGAGGCACGAAGCCACCCAGCGCAGCACGACGCTCGCTCAAGTAACGGGCTTCGGCACTGCCTTCTTCAGGCTTGAAGAATGGCAAGGCTTCCAGCTGATCGTCTTTGATCGGGATGTCGAAACGGTCACGGAAGTGACGCAGGCTGTCGACGTCGACCTTCTTGGTGTTGTGCGCGGTGTTTTTCGCTTCACCGGCGCCGGTGCCATAACCCTTGATGGTCTTGGCCAGAACCACGGTCGGCTGACCCTTGTGGTTCACCGCGTGATGGTACGCCGCGTAGACCTTGTACGGGTCGTGGCCGCCACGGTTGAGTTTCCAGATTTCGTCGTCGGACATATCCGCAACCATCGCCTTGAGTTCTGGCGAGTTGAAGAAGTGTTCACGCACGAAAGCGCCGTCTTTGGCTTTGTAGTTCTGGTATTCACCGTCGATGACTTCGTCCATGCGACGTTGCAGGATGCCGTCGACGTCCTTGGCCAGCAGCGGGTCCCAGAAACGGCCCCAGATGACTTTGGTCACGTTCCACTGAGCACCGCGGAACACGCCTTCCAGTTCCTGGATGATCTTGGCGTTGCCGCGAACCGGACCGTCCAGACGCTGCAGGTTGCAGTTCACGACGAAGATCAGGTTGTCCAGCTTCTCGCGACCGGCCAGGGCGATGGCGCCCAGGGATTCCGGCTCGTCGGTCTCGCCGTCGCCCAGGAAGCACCAGACCTTCTGCTTGCCTTCCGGGATGTAACCGCGGTGCTCCAGGTACTTCATGAAGCGCGCCTGGTAAATCGCCTGAATCGGACCCAGACCCATGGAAACGGTCGGGAACTGCCAGAAGTCTTTCATCAGCCACGGGTGTGGGTAAGACGACAGGCCGTTGCCATCGACTTCCTGACGGAAATTGTTCATCTGGTCTTCGGTGATGCGGCCTTCCATGAACGCACGGGCATAGACGCCTGGCGATGCGTGACCCTGGAAGTAGATCAGGTCGCCGCCGTGTTCGTCGGTCGGGGCCTGGAAGAAATAGTTGAAGCCAATGTCGTACAGGGTTGCACTGGAAGCGAAGCTGGAGATGTGGCCGCCCAGATCCGGATCGCCGATGTTGGTCTTGACCACCATTGCCAGCGCGTTCCAACGTACCAGCGAGCGAATGCGGCGTTCCATGAACAGGTCGCCGGGCATGCGTGCTTCGTGGGTAACGGGGATGGTGTTGCGATAAGGCGTGGTGATGGCGTAGGGCAGTTGCGAACCACTTCGTGTGGCCAGCTCACCCATACGGGTCATCAGGTAGTGAGCACGGTCTTCGCCTTCTTTGTCGAGAACCGATTCCAGGGCGTCCAGCCATTCCTGGGTTTCGACGGGATCGAGGTCTTGCATGGCTTGCTCCAGGGCGGAAAGGCTTCCAGAATCGGTTGCCTGAGTTTG
>NZ_DASVUM010000047.1:0-24087 GCF_036387035.1 Pseudomonas sp.
GTAATGCGAAGTCCGATTCGTCGGCTTCTCGATACTCTACGTGGTGGGCAATGAGGCGGGGGGACCTCTCTACAGACAAGGTCAGGCGCAAGTCCTGCCTTAAGGAGCGATCGGTCTCCCCCAGAACACATCTTTTTGGTGACGCACTCACGAGAATAACGAGTCTCAGTGGGTGTGTGGGAAACATACAAGGAGCGTGGCTTGTCCCGCGATCGGCGACGCAGTCGTCGTAAACAGATGGACTACTGAGCCGGCCGAACGGCTGCCGCTGCGCGCCAGATCGCGGGACAAGCCACGCTCCCACAGGATCGGACAGGGTCGCTTGAAAAAGTTAAGAAACGGCGCATCACATTGTTATAAGATCACATAACAACGTTCAGACCTGCCTCCGGAGCTTCCCCATGCGTCGTTTGCTACTCGCCCTGCCCTTCGCCCTTCTGCCCTTCGCCGTCGCTCATGCGGCCGACGAACATGACCACGATCATGAACACGGCAGTCTTGGCGCGCACGTGCATGGCACCGCGCGGCTGGACGTGGCGCTGGACGGCCGCACGCTGGAGCTGGAACTCGATACGCCGGCGATGAACATCGTCGGCTTCGAGCACCCGGCAACCAGCGAAGCAGACAAAATGACCCTGGCCCTGGCCAAGGAAACCCTGCTCAAGCCTCACGCGCTGTTCAGCCTTCCGGAGGCGGCCGGCTGCACCGCGACCAAACAACGTGTGGAAAGCACGCTGTTCGGCGACAAGGATGATGATGATCACGACGCTGCCGACGGCGACGCCGCTGAACACGAGCACAGCGAGATCCACGGCCATTATCAGCTCACCTGCAGCACGCCGAGCGTGCTCAACAAGCTCGACCTGACCCAACTGTTCAAGAGCTTCCCGGCCACGCAGACCATTCAGGTGCAGCTGGTGACACCGAAACGCCAGATGGGTGCTGAAGTGCGTCCGAGCAATCCGGTGGTCAAGTTTTAACCAGCACGGTGTCACAAGCGGCCGGGCTTCCCGGTCGATCATTTCTCAGACGCATGTGTGGTCATGACTCAAGCGCTTATTGAATTGTCAGAGCTCGGCTTCAGCTGGCCGGGCCATCCCCAACTGCTGGATATTCCGGCGTTTCAACTGGATGCCGGGGAAACCGTGTTTCTCAAGGGTCCGAGCGGCAGCGGCAAAACCACGCTGCTCGGCCTGCTGGGCGGTGTGCAACGTCCCAGTCGCGGCAGCGTTCGCCTGCTTGGCCAGGAGCTGACACAGCTCTCGGCCGGCGCCCGGGATCGTTTTCGTGTCGACCACACGGGCTACATTTTTCAGCAGTTCAATTTACTGCCGTTTCTGTCGGTGCGCGAGAACGTCGAGCTGCCTTGTCGTTTCTCCAGACTGCGCACGCAGCGCGCGACCCAGCGCCACGGCAGTGTCGACAAGGCGGCCGAGACCCTGCTCGCGCACCTGGGGTTGAAAGACACCGAAATGCTCAGCCGGCGCGCCGACTCGCTGTCCATCGGTCAGCAGCAACGCGTCGCCGCCGCCCGCGCCTTGATCGGCCAGCCGGAATTGGTCATTGCCGACGAACCCACTTCGGCGCTGGATGCCGACGCCCGGGAAGCGTTTATCCAGTTGCTGTTCGCCGAATGCCGCGAAGCGGGTGCCAGCCTGTTATTCGTCAGCCACGATCAGAGCCTGGCGCCGCTGTTTGATCGCCACCTGTCGCTGGCCGAACTCAACCGCGCCGCCGTCGCCACAGAGGTTTGAGATGTATCTTCTTCGTCTGGCGCTGGCCAGCCTCGCCAACCGCCGCTTTACGGCATTCCTCACCGCATTCGCCATTGCCCTCTCCGTCTGCCTGCTGTTGGCGGTCGAGCGTGTGCGCACCGAAGCACGCGCCAGTTTTGCCAGCACCATCAGCGGGACGGACCTGATCGTCGGCGCTCGCTCGGGGTCGGTCAACCTGCTGCTGTACTCGGTGTTCCGCATCGGCAACGCCACCAACAACATTCGCTGGGACAGCTTCGAGCACTTCGCCAACAGCAAGCAGGTGAAATGGGCGATTCCGATTTCACTCGGCGACAGCCACCGCGGCTATCGGGTGATGGGCACCAACGAATCGTATTTCGAGCACTACCAGTATGGTCGTCAGCAGCACCTGGAATTGGCAGACGGCCGGCCGTTTGCCACCGACCCGTTTGAAGTGGTGCTGGGCGCCGAAGTGGCTGACGCGCTGCATTACAGGCTGGGTGACAAACTGGTGCTGGCCCATGGCGTTGCAACGGTAAGTCTGGTTAAACATGACGACAAACCGTTCACGGTCGTTGGCATTCTCAAACGCACCGGCACGCCGGTGGACCGTACGTTGCACATCAGTCTGGGCGGCATGGAAGCGATTCACATCGACTGGCACAACGGTGTGCCGGCGCAAGGTGCCGGCCGGATCAGCGCCGATCAGGCCCGCAACATGGACCTCACGCCCACCGCCATCACCGCGTTTATGCTCGGGCTGAACAGCAAGATCGCTACCTTCGCCGTGCAGCGCGACATCAACGAATTCCGCGGCGAGCCGATGCTCGCAATTCTGCCGGGCGTGGCATTGCAAGAGCTGTGGAGCCTGATGGGAACGGCTGAGAAAGCGCTGTTCGTGATCTCGTTGTTTGTGGTGCTGACCGGCTTGATCGGCATGCTGACGGCGATTCTCACCAGCCTCAATGAACGGCGTCGGGAGATGGCTATTTTGCGTTCGGTGGGCGCACGGCCTTGGCATATCGCCAGTCTACTGGTGCTGGAGGCGTTTGCCCTGGCACTGGGAGGCGCGGTCTGCGGCGTGGCGTTGCTTTACATCGGCATCGCCTCCGCGCAGGGTTACGTGCAGGCAAATTACGGTTTGTATTTGCCGCTGTCACTGCCCAGCGCCTATGAGTGGACGCTGCTGGCGGGGATTCTCGGCGCCGCGTTGTTGATGGGCACGGTCCCTGCTTGGCGTGCCTACCGCCAGTCGCTGGCCGACGGGTTGTCGATTCGTTTATGAGGTTGCTGTGATGCGGATGGGTTGGATGCTGTGGTTAATGCTCGTGGCGACGCCGCTGTGGGCGCAGGACCTGCGGGTGCTGACGTGGCAGGAAATGATTCCGCCCGACGCCCCGCCGGTGAAGCTGATCACGGCGCCGATCCATAACCTGTCGAGCATGGCGGACACCTTGTCGGTCGAGTCGGCGCCGGCTGCGCACCAGCTCGCGCCCCATGCGCCGGTGGTCAAGTCGCTGGACGGCGAGCGGGTGCGACTGCCGGGCTACATCGTACCGCTGGAAGTCAGCGAGGAAGGCCGGGTTACGGAGTTCCTGCTGGTGCCGTACTTTGGCGCCTGCATTCATGTGCCGCCGCCACCGCCGAACCAGATCGTCCACGTCACCAGCGAGTTGGGCGTCAAGGTGGACGAGTTGTACCAACCTTACTGGATAGAAGGCCCGATGCAGGTCAAGGCATCGACCAGCGAACTGGCCGATGCGGGTTACCAGATGGAAGCGGACAAGATTCTGGTGTACGAAATGCCGGACGAGCAGTAACTGTGCGCATTCCAACACCGCTGAACTCGATTGAATGTTGATCCGTAGGAGCCGGCTTGCTGGCGAACCCGGCAGGTCAGCCAATGTTGAAGCGTCTGAGCTAATGCATTCGCCAGCAAGCCTGCCTACGGTGGGTTGCTGTTCATCGCCAATCCAGGGGCGTGCGGATGTCGGCTCTGTGATGCTCAGACATCGCGCATGCCACAAAGACCCGCGCCAGTACAACTTAACCAATCGCTTTTTCATTGAGCCAGGTCAAGAACCCCGACGTAGACGCTTCGTAACATACGGCATCTCTTTTTTATGCCCTTACGGAGCCCCCATGCACAAGTACCTGCTCAGCGCGCCGCTACTCGCGCTTGCACTCGGTGTCCCCCTCTCTGCTCAAGCCCACCAGGCCGGTGATTTTATCGTTCGCGCCGGTGCTGCCACGACGGCGCCCAACGAAGAGAGCGGAAACCTGAAGCTCGATGGCGCCAAGGTCCCGGGCACCAAAGCGACGCTGGACAGCGACACGCAGCTGGGCCTGACCTTCGCCTACATGCTGACCGATCACGTGGGCCTGGAGTTGCTGGCGGCAACGCCCTTCCAGCACACCGTCGCGGTTAAAGGCCTGGGCCCGGGTCTGGACGGCAAGCTGGCAGACGTGAAACAGCTGCCGCCCACCCTGTCGCTGCAGTATTACCCCATGGACGCGACGTCGAAATTCCAGCCATACGCCGGTCTCGGCGTGAACTACACCTGGTTCTATGACGAAAATCTGAGCAGCGAACGCAAAGGCCAGGGCATGAACAACCTGCACATCAAGAACTCATGGGGCTGGGCCGGTCAGCTGGGCATGGACTACATGCTGACCGACAGGATCATGGTCAACGCCGCCGTCTGGTACGTGGACATCGACACGCAAGCGACGCTGGACGGCCCGTCGGCGCTGGGCGTCGGCCGGACCAAAGTGAACGTGGATGTAGACCCTTGGGTGTACATGGTCGGCGTGGGTTACAAGTTCTAACGCTCTCGCTGGAACAAGCAGGCATAAAAAAGGCACCTCATCGGTGCCTTTTTGCTGCCCGGACTTCAGCGCCCCAGCAGCCGCGCCAGCCCGACTTTCAGCGGCGTCGGCTCGGGCACGTTAAAGCGCTCAAGCAGGCGCTGGTTACTCGCCCGCGAATGCTTGATGTCACCGGAGCGTGCGGGCAGGTAGCTCACTGGCGGCAGGTGTCCCACCACCTCGGCGAGGGCGCCCAACAGCTCGTTCAGCGAAGTCGTCGCGTTCAGACCGACATTGACCGCGCCCTCTTGCACCGTTGGTAGCTCAATCCCCTGCACAACGAGGTCAACCAGGTCTTCGACGTAGAAGAAATCCCGGGTCTGCTCGCCATCGCCGAATACCGCAATCGGCAAGCCCTGCAGCGCGCGCTCCGCGAAGATGCTGATCACGCCGGAGTACGGCGAAGAAGGGTCCTGGCGCGGGCCGAAGATGTTGAAGAAGCGAAAGACAACGGGTTCAAACCCGTGCTGCCGGCGATAGAAATCAATGTAGTGCTCACCGGCCAGTTTGTCCGACGCGTACGGGGTAAGCGGCGCTTTCGGCGTGTCCTCGGTGATGGCCTGGCCTTCACCGTTATTGCCATAAACGGCAGCGCTGGAAGCAAACACCACGCGCTTGCTACCGGCCTGGCGCATGGCCTCACAGACGTTCAGCGTGCCGATGAAATTGCTCTGGTGGGTC
Organism: Pseudomonas sp.; assembly: GCF_036387035.1. Lineage (GTDB taxonomy): Bacteria > Pseudomonadota > Gammaproteobacteria > Pseudomonadales > Pseudomonadaceae > Aquipseudomonas. The sequence goes on from NZ_DASVUM010000047.1 coordinate 5,286, forward strand.
TTGACCGGATCATCCACCGACGCCTGCACGGAAGCGACGGCCGCGAGGTGCGCCACGGCCTGACAACCGGCTGCCGCCCGGGCCACCAGCGCGGCATCGGCCACATCGCCTTCGATCAGTTCGACACGCGGGTTATCCAGCGGCAAGTTGCTGCGTTTGCCAGTGGAGAGGTCGTCGAGGATGCGGACCGCATAGCCCTTGGCGAGCAGCGCGTCGGTCAGGTGCGAACCGATGAAACCGGCGCCGCCGGTGATGAGGACAGGAGCATCAGACATGGCGGTAATAGCGGTCCAGTAGGTTGGGCAAACCAGCACGCCAGGCGCGGGGCTTGATGCCGAAGGTGTGGAGGATTTTCTTGCAGGCGAGCACGGCGTTCTGCGGCTCTTCGCTGGCATCCGGGCGTGCGGCGTGGGCCTGCGCGGTCGGTGTTTCGATCGCCAGCGGGCGCAGCAGTCGGGCTTCGGTCAACACGGCCTGACCGAACGCCAGTGGCGTGGTCGCTTCGTGCCCGGCGTAATGGTAAGTGCCCCACAACGGCGCGGCGCAATCGAGCTGCTTGAGCACCGAAATGATCACCCTCGCGGCGTCGTCGACCGGCGTCGGATTGCCACGACGATCGTCTGCCAACAGCAGCTCACCGGGCGTCTCGGCGCGGCTCAGAAACCGCCCCAGTACACCTTCGGCACTGTCGTCGAGCAGCCAGCCGAAGCGCAGCAGCACATGCTGCGGGCAGGTCGCCCGCACGCTTTGCTCGATGCGCCACAACGCCTGACCACGAGAGCCCAACGGCACGGGTTCGTCTTTTTCGCTGTAAGCAGTTGCCCGCGAACCGTCGAAAACCCGGTAGCTGGACGGTTGAACGAGGACGATATTGTGGTGCTGGCACAGTTCAGCAAGACGCTCGACGGAGCGTTCCTGATTATCCAGTCTGTCAGCGCTGACTCGCTCCGCCTGAAACCAGTCGAAGTAGTAAGCGAGATTGATCAAGGCATCCGGGCGGGTGTCATCGAGCAGTTGCGTCAGGCTTGCCGCATCCCAACCGTCTTGCGGTGGACGCGGTGCGAGGAAACCGATGTTCTCCTCGGCACCTAGACGAATCAACGCCTGCCCGAGTGCATTTCCGCCGCCCAACAGCATAAGGCGCATTCGCATAGAGTCAGCAGGCTCAGTCTTCAGGTCGATTAAAAATAGGTGAAAAACGTCCGCAAACATAACACGTCGGTGGGCAACTCCCAACAGCCTCGGGCGTGCGCCTGAGCGGGAGCCTTGAAACGCGCCGCCGATCACTCGCCTCAGCGTCTGCACTTGCATCTGCCTGCCTGCGCCCGCATAAATTGCGGATGAACCTTTCCCATATGCCCGACCCGGTGCTCGACGCCTTTCATCCGGCGGTCAGCGCGTGGTTTCGCTCCACGTTCCCGGCCATCACTGCTGCCCAGGCGCAGGCGTGGCCGCTCATCAAACAGCGCCAATCGACGTTGATCGCCGCGCCCACCGGCTCCGGCAAAACCCTCACGGCGTTTCTGGCCGTCATCGACGATCTGGTGCATCAGGGGCTGGAGCGGGGTGGCGAGCTGCCGAACGAGACCTTCGTGGTGTATGTCTCGCCCCTGAAAGCGCTGTCCAACGACATCCAGATCAACCTGCAGAATCCACTGGCGGGCATCACTGATCAGTTGATCCGGCAAGGCTTGCCCGGGCTGCGTATCACCACCGCCGTGCGCACCGGTGACACGCCGCAAAAAGAGCGCACGGCCATGCGCAAAACCGCGCCGAACATTCTGGTGACGACCCCGGAGTCGCTTTACGTGCTGCTGGGATCCGACTCTGGCCGGCGCATGCTGGCGGGTACGCAGACGGTCATCGTCGACGAGATCCACGCGATCGCAGCCGGCAAGCGCGGCAGCCATCTGGCGTTGACCCTTGAGCGTTTGCAGGCGCTCTGCACAAAGCCACTGCTGCGCATCGGGCTGTCCGCGACGCAGAAACCCATCGAACGCGTATCGCGGTTCCTGGTCGGCAGCGATCCGGTCAGCCGCCCCTGCGCCATCGTTGACATCGGCCACGCGCGCCCACGAGACCTGGCTATCGAAGTGCCGCCGGTTGCCTTGAGCGCGGTGATGTCCACTGACGTTTGGCAACTGGTGTATGACCGGCTCGCAACGCTGGCGCGTGAGCACCGCACCACGCTGATTTTCGTCAACACCCGGCGTCTGGCAGAGCGCATGTCGCGCCACTTGAGCGAGCGACTGGGCAAAGAGGCGGTCGCGGCCCACCACGGCAGCATGGCCAAAGAACAACGGCTCGACGCCGAGCAGCGCCTCAAGCGCGGAGAGCTGCAAGTTCTGATCGCCACGGCTTCGCTGGAGCTGGGGATTGATATCGGCGACGTGGACCTGGTCTGCCAGATCAGCTCGCCGCGTTCCATTGCTGCGTTTTTGCAACGCGTCGGCCGCTCCGGTCACCATGTCGGCGGGACGCCCAAGGGACGGCTATTCGCTGTGTCCCGGGATGATTTGATCGAGTGCGCGGCGCTTCTGGATTGCGTGCGTCGCGGCGAGCTCGACACGCTGGTCATTCCCAAAGCGCCGCTGGATGTTCTGGCGCAGCAGATCATCGCCGAAGTGAGTTGTCAGGAATGGCAGGAGCAGGACCTGCTCGCGCTGTTCCGCAAGGCATCGCCCTACGCCGAGGTCGACGAAGCTCATTATCAGGCCCTGCTGAGTATGCTCGCAGAAGGCTACAGCGGGCGGCAGGGCGTGCGCGCGGCCTATCTGCATCGCGATGCGGTGACGCGCACATTGCGGGGTCGGCGCGGCAGCAAACTCACGGCGGTCACCAGCGGCGGCACGATTCCCGACAATGCCGATTACAGCGTGGTCCTCGAACCCCAGGCGCTGAACATCGGCACCGTCAACGAAGACTTCGCCGTCGAAAGCGCGGCGGGGGACATCTTTCAGTTGGGCAACACTTCCTACCGGATTTTGCGGGTCGAGTCCGGCCGCGTGCGGGTCGAGGATGCCCATGGCATGCCGCCGAACATTCCGTTCTGGATGGGCGAGGCGCCGGGGCGCAGCGATGAATTGTCTTTCGCCGTCGCACGGTTACAGGCCGACATCGATGAGCAGCTCAGCGCCCACCCCGGCAATCTTCAGGCTTGCACCGACTGGCTGATGAACAGCCTGGGCCTGGATCTCGCCAGCGCCGAGCAGATCATTGAATACCTCGCACGCGCCTACTCGGCCCTGGGTGCGTTGCCGTCTCAGGACACGCTGGTCATGGAGCGTTTCTTTGATCAGTCCGGCGGTACTCAACTGGTGATTCATTCGCCGTTTGGCAGCAGGGTCAACCGTGCGTGGGGTCTGGCCCTGCGCAAGCGCTTCTGCCGCACGTTCAACTTCGAGCTGCAGGCCGCCGCCAGCGAGGACGCCATCGTGCTGTCACTGTCGACAGCCCACAGCTTTGCGCTCGATGAAGTGTGGCGCTACCTCAATTCCGGCACCGCCGAGCACCTGCTGATTCAGGCCGTGCTGGAGGCACCGCTGTTTGGCGTACGCTGGCGCTGGAACGCCGGCGTCGCCCTGGCCCTGCCCCGCTACACGGGCGGACGAAAGGTGGCGCCGCAACTGCAACGGATCAAGAGCGAAGACCTGATCGCCACCGTGTTCCCGGATCAAATCGCCTGCCTGGAAAATCTGGTGGGCGAGCGGGAAGTGCCGGACCATCCGCTGATCGAGCAGACGCTGGACGATTGCCTGCACGAAGCCATGGACGCCGAAGGCTGGCTGAACCTGCTGCGGCGTATGGAAAACGGCAAGGTGCGTCTGGTGAGTCGCGATCTGCCGGCGCCCTCGCCGCTGGCCGCTGAAATTCTCAACGCCAAGCCGTATGCGTTTCTCGACAACGCACCGCTCGAAGAACGTCGCACCCAGGCGGTGCTTAATCGACGCTGGAGCGACCCGGCGTCCACCGATGACCTCGGCGCGCTGGATGCCGAGGCAATCAAAGCGGTCGCCGAAGAAGCCTGGCCGCAGCCGCAAAACGTGGACGAGATGCACGAGGCGCTGATGAGCCTGGGATGCATCACCGGCGTTGAGGCCCGCGAGCACAGCGACTGGATGAAATGGCTGGAAAGCCTCGCCCGCTCCGGCCGCGGCACGCGTTTACAGGTCACGCCCGATCAGGCGTTGTGGATTCCGCTGGAGCGCTTGACCTGTTTGCAGGCGATTTACCCCGCCGCTGAAATGCACCCGCCGTTGGCGGCATTGGCCGGGTTCGATGAAACGTGGAGCGAAGAAGAAGCGCGCGTGGAGATCGTGCGGGCGCGGCTGAGCGGATTCGGCCCGCTTACGGTCCCCGCCATCGCCGAGCCGTTGGCGCTGACGCAGAACGAAGTGGCTCAGGCGCTGGTGCAACTGGAGAACGAAGGCTATGTGCTGCGCGGCCAGTTCAGCCCTGGCGCCAGTGAGGAGCAATGGTGCGAGCGGCATTTGCTGTCGCGCATTCACCGTTACACGGTTAAACGCCTGCGCCGGGAAATCGAGCCGGTGTCGCTGCAGGATTTCACTCGATTTCTGTTCGACTGGCAGCATCTGTCCGCAACAACCCAAAGCCAGGGCAAAGCCGCGCTGCCGGAGGTCGTCGCGCAGCTTGAGGGTTTCTCGTCAGCCGCTGGCGCCTGGGACAGTGATCTTCTTCCGGCACGACTGAAGGACTATTCCTCAATCTGGCTGGATGATCTGTGTCGGTCTGGCAAGGTGGTGTGGATGCGCCTGACCAGCCGAAACAAGGTAGGCAGCGCCGCATTGCGCAGCACGCCGATCGTGCTGCTGCCGCGACCGCAGGTGCGCGTGTGGACCGGGCTGACCGAACAGACGGCGCCGACCGAACTGTCGTTGCGCGCGCAGAAGGTGCATGAGGTGCTGTCGAGCCAGGGCGCGATGTTTTTCGACGAGCTGACCGCTGAAGCGCACTTGCTGCGGGCCGAACTGGAAACGGCGTTGCAGGAGTTGGTCGGCGCCGGACTGGTCAATGCCGACAGTTTTGCCGGGCTGCGGGCGCTGATCACCCCGGCAAGCAAACGCACCAGCCACACCAGCCGACGCAACCGCGGCGCATTCATTGGCGGCATGGACGATGCCGGACGCTGGGCCTTGTTACGTCGCGCCCCGGTGAAAGAAGACGGCGCAGCGCAAAGGATCGACAGCGAGACGCTGGAGCACGTGGCAATGACCTTGCTGCGTCGTTACGGTGTAGTGTTCTGGCGTTTGCTGGAGCGCGAAGCGGACTGGCTGCCGACTTGGCGCGAATTGCTGCGCACCTTCCATCGTCTTGAGGCGCGCGGTGAGATTCGCGGCGGGCGCTTCGTGGCGGGCCTGGCCGGTGAGCAATTCGCGCTGCCCGAAGCGATCCCTTTGTTGCGGGAGGTCCGCAAGCGCCCACCGGACAGCAGTCTGGTTGCGGTCAGCGGGGTCGACCCGCTCAACCTCGCCGGAACACTGCTCCCCGGCGCGAAAGTCCCGGCGATCGTGGGCAACAAGCTGGTCTACCGCGACGGGATTCCCATTGCCGCCATCATCGCCGGCAAGCCCCAGTATTGGGGCGAAATTGACGAGGCGCTGATGCTGCAAGTGCGGGATCGGCTGTTCAGATAAGCACGACCATAGACGCGTTGCGCTCCGCCGCGTCGCCCGGCCTCAAACCGGGCTCTCGGACCCGTCCTTGTTCACCACCGACGTCTTGCCCGGCAGCGCCTGTTGCTCCACGCCCTCCCCGGCCTCCGGTGCCTGGCGGTTGAACGGGCTCATGACCAGTTGTGGATAAGTTTGCGCGAATCGCACGTCCGATGACTTATCCACAAGCCGCTTGAGACGGTCGTTGAACGCACGACTCACGGCGTATTGCCCGCCGGATGACGTACGGAACTGCGCAGTGATCACGATCCCGTTCATGTCCATGCGGTCCAGCCCGAACACTTCCAGCGGCCCCTGCAGTTTGCTCGACAGCAGCAAATCGTCGCTGATCGACTGCCCCGCTTCACGAATCAGCGAGGTCGCGGCGTCCACGTCCGTGTCATAGGTGAACTGAAACGAGAAGAAGGCATAAGCGAACTGCCGCGACTGGTTGGTGACGGCCTTGATCTGCCCGAACGGCACCGAATGCACAAAGCCCTTGCCGTCGCGCAGACGCAGGGTGCGAATCGTCAGGCTCTCGACCGTGCCGGCGTGGCCCGAATCCAGGACGACCCAATCGCCGATGGAGATGGTGTCCTCGATGATGATGAACAGCCCGGTAATGACGTCCTGTACCAATTGCTGCGAACCGAAGCCGATCGCCAGACCCACCACGCCCGCGCCCGCCAGCAGTGGCGCGACGTTAATGCCCAGATTGGCCATGGTCGTGATGGTGCAAATGACCACAAGGATGATCTTCATGGCATTGCGCAGCAACGGCAGGATGGTCTTCACCCGCGTGCTGGGTTGGTGCGCGGAGCGGCCGTTGGTCGGCGGTTTCAGCGCTTGCTGAATGGCAGTGTCCATGACCACCCAGAGCAGCCAGGTCACCAGCAGAATCAAACCGATGCTGCTCAACGAGTCGCTAATGACCTTGCCCAGGGCATTACGCTGGGCGAATTCAAACAACGAAACACCCCAGATCCGCCCCAGCAATTCGATAAACCCGATCGCCAGCGCAATGCGCAGGACCGCATGCAACAGGCTCAGCAAACGCTCCTGGTAGATTCGCCCGGTAGGTGGGTGGGCGGGCTTGAACATGTGTTGAAACAACGTGCTCAGGAACACCGCGCCGATCAGCAACACCGTTGTCAGCAATGCGCAGCGCAGCGCTTCCTGACTGTCTTCGCCGGCGCCAATCAAATTCACTGCCGAGACCAGAACCATTAACAGGATTGGCAAGTGCCACAGGTTGGAAAATATCTTCAGCGTCTGCTGCACCGCTGGCCGTGCCAATCGCGCACCCAGGGATCGATTACGGATCAGATGCGCGATGGGCCGACGCATGCGTACCACCACAACGCCAAAGATGACCGAGGCCATCAGACCGGTGACCGCAGCAATACTGGTGGTCACGTTGCCACCAAATAGCTTGGCGATCTGGGGGCTGGTGAGCGCATCGCTCAGCGCCGCGAGAAACCCGATGATGAACAGCGGACGCGGGGCGTAGTGCCGAATGATGCGCACCGCTCGCCGCTTATGGTCCCAGTTGAACAGCACAATTACCGACAGCAGCACGGAGGTGGTGAAGATACCGCTGCTGGTCGAATACGCCAGGCACAGCGCCAGCGCACGGCCCACGGAGGTCGGCATGAAATGGCTGACGTACAACGTCAGCGGCAGACAGATAAGCGCGGGAACCATATACGGCAGCGCGTAGCCGAGGACCCCAACTACCCGATCTCGCCGGATCAAGAACCGGTGCCGGGATAACCGTGTGACCAGAAATGTGCCGATGCGGTTGAGCAGCAGGAACGCCGCCGCCCACACCAGGGACAACATCACGAAGTCACCGGCGATCCGCCAGGCAGATCGCGATTGCGGTTTGCTGACCAGCGCATCCAGCTCATCGGCGGCGCGGTCTGCGCGCAGCCGCCATGAATCCAGCAAGTGGCCGTCCACATCGAGCTTGTCCTGCACGCTGTCGATGCTGGTACTGATGGCGCCCAGCAGACCGCCCTTGACCAGAATCTCTGCTTTGGCCGGATCCTCCGGCGCAGGGTCGGCAGGCGCGGCGGCAGGCGCATTGGCAGCCGGCACGTCGGCCGCCTGTACGTTGATGTTGCAGAGGCTCAATAGCAGGCACAGCAACAGGAAGGGTTTGATATCCGGCAAACGCGAGTCACTCCTTCAGTCAAAGAGCCGTGAAAGTTTCGGCCCTCAGAAACTGATCAGATTTCATCCGGCAAGTTCGCTTCCATCCCCCGAACGTCATGTTGGCCGCTGGTGGTCCGTTCAACTAAAAATGTAACGAACCTTTACCGAGCCGCTTCGTCGTAGGTTAACGAGGCGACTGTCTCAAGCGCGCCCGCTCCGCTGAGGATCCCTTTCTATGACGCTCATCCATCCCAAAGCCCATTTCCGCCCTTACACCTCGGCCGCAGGCGGTTGGGGCTCGGCTAAGTCCGTGATGGAGATCCTCTGGCGCGAGCAGGCAGTGATTCGGGCGGGGTTGCCGCTGATCAAGCAGAACAAGCCCGGCGGATTTGGCTGCGTCAGCTGCGCATGGGCCAAGCCCGGCAAGCCACATAGCCTCGAGTTTTGCGAAAACGGCGCGAAAGCCACGGCGTGGGAGTTGACGTCGCTAAAGACTGATCCGGCTTTTTTCGCGAGTCACACACTCACCGAGCTGCGCCAGTGGCCTGATTACGACCTTGAGCAGCAGGGCCGCCTCACGCACCCCATGCGCTACGACGCCGCGACCGACCGCTACCAGGAGACGACGTGGGAAGAGGCCTGGCGTGACATTGGCGGGCAGCTGAAAAGCATGACGCCCGACAGCGTGGTTTTTTATGCGTCGGGCCGGGCTTCGCTGGAGACGTCGTTCATGTACCAGCTCCTCGCCCGCGCTTATGGCACCAACAACCTGCCCGACAGTTCGAACATGTGCCACGAGAGCACATCGGTGGGCTTGCAGGAAAGCATCGGCGTGCCAGTGGGCACGGTGACGCTGGATGATTTCGAGCACACCGACTGCATCCTTTTTTTCGGGCAGAACGTGGGCAGCAACAGCCCGCGGATGCTGCATCAACTGAGTGAAGCCCGGCAGCGAGATGTGCCGATTATCACGTTTAACCCGATCCGCGAGCGCGGCCTGGAACGCTTCGTTAACCCGCAGTCCATCGTGGAAATGCTCGGACCGAAGTCGACGATTATCAGCACGCAATATCATCAACTGGCGATCGGCGGCGACACCGCTGTTGTGATGGGCATCGCCAAGTCGCTGTTCGAAATGGACGACGCGGCGCTGGCTCAGGGTCAGCCGGGGATCATCGATCAGGCATTTATCGCCCAGCACACCGAAGGATTCGCTGAGTTCTGCAACTGCGTGCTCGAAACGCCATGGGAGGCCATCGAGCGCCAGGCAGGACTCAGCCGCAGCGCGCTTGAGGCAGTGGCGACGGTGTACGCCCGACATGAACGGGTCATGCTGATTTATGGCATGGGCATCACCCAACACCGGCGCGGCGTGACCAACGTGCAGATGATGGTCAATCTGCTCCTGCTGCGCGGCAACATCGGCAAGCGTGGCGCCGGTATCTGCCCTGTTCGCGGCCACTCCAATGTGCAGGGCCAGCGTACCGTCGGCATCACCGAAGACCCCAAGAAGGTGCCTGCGGACAAGATTCAAGCGCTGTACGGCTTCACCGTCCCCTCGGAAAAAGGCCTGAACACCGTGGAGGCCTGTGAAGGCATTCTGGACGGGAGCGTGCGCGGATTCATCGGGCTCGGCGGCAATTTCCTGCGAGCGGTCCCGGATACCTCGCGCATGGAGCCGGCCTGGAACACTCTTGACCTGAACGTTCAGATCGCCACGAAGCTGAACCGCACGCATCTAGTGCCCGGGAAAAACGCGTGGATATTGCCTTGCCTGGGGCGCATCGAAAAGGATCTGCAAAATGGTGTCGAGCAGGTCTACACCACTGAAGACAGCACCGGTTGCATTCGGGCCTGGCGCGGTCAAAGTGAACCGGCCAGCGCCCATGCCCGTTCCGAGATCGCGATCCTGGCAGGCATTGCCGAAGCAGCAATACCCGGCGCCGCACGCATCGACTGGGACGCCTGGCGCAGCAACTACGCGCTCATCCGCCAGGGCATCGCTGAGGCTTACCCCGAGATTTTCCACGACATGGAAACCCGCATGTGGGAACCCGGCGGCTTTCACCGCCCCATCGCCGCGGCGAAACGCGAATGGAAGACCGAGAGCGGCCGCGCGATGTTCATCACGCCCGAACTGCTTGAAGAAGATGATGACGTGTTCCCGAATCACAACCGCCGCGACGTTTTGCAACTGATGACGCTGCGCAGCAATGACCAGTTCAACACCACGATCTACGGCTACGAGGATCGCTTTCGCGGGGTCAGCGGCACCCGCGCGGTGATCTTCATGAACCGCAACGATGTGCTGCGACTGGGGTTCAGAGCGGGAGACTGGGTCAACGTCACCACGGCCATCGAGCCGCAGGTTCCGCGCTCGGTTGGGCCTTTGCAGATCATTGCCTACGACATCCCCGAGAACTGCTGCGCGGCCTACTACCCCGAATGCAATCCGCTCATTCCGCTGCACCACCACGCTGAGCGCAGCAAGGTGCCGGCGGCTAAATCCGTCCCCGTGACGCTGGCGAAGGCTTCACCCAGCGCAGACGATTTGAAACGTGCTCTGCCGGAGTCGGATCAAGTGCGTTGAGGCTATTTTCGAGCAAACGGGTTGACGCAGGAGAACGGCCGTTCTACCTTTGATCCATGACGATATCAACGACCCACACACGCGAGAAAATTCTCTCGACCGCCGAAGAGCTCATTTACCAGAACGGCATCCAGGCGACCGGCATGGACCTTCTGGTGAAGTCGTCGGGGGTCGCCAGGAAAAGCATCTATCGCTACTTCGCCACCAAGGACGACGTGGCGGCGGCTGCGCTCAGTGCACGTGACGTGCGCTGGATGGCCTGGTTTCGAGCTGAATCGGACAAGGCCGACACGCCAGAAGCGCGCATCCTGAACATGTTCGATGTGCTCAAGGGCTGGTTTGATTCCGAAGGCTTTCGCGGATGCGCGTTCATCAACACCGCAGGCGAAGTTGGCGATCCTCAGCACCCCATCCGGCTGATCGCCAAACTGCACAAACAAAAGCTGCTGGAGTACACGTTCGAGCTCTGCGAGCAGTTGGCCGTTGCCGACCCGGAGGCTCTCGCTAATCAGTTACTCGTCCTCATGGATGGCGCGATCACTGTCGCCCGCGTCATGGGCGATCACAGCTCGGCCGACAGTGCCAAGGCCGTCGCGCAGTTGGTGCTCGAACAACGCTTGCGTCCCGGTTCCTAGTCACAAACGTCTCACCCACCGCAGCCCCATCATTGCCTGGAGGTTCCATCATGCCGTCCAATGCCTCGACTCGCCCCCCACTTCCTCCCTTCACCCGTGAATCCGCCATCGAAAAGGTTCGCCTGGCCGAAGATGGCTGGAACAGCCGTGACGCTGAAAAGGTTTCCCTCGCCTACACGCTCGACACCCAATGGCGCAACCGCGCTGATTTCGCCGAGAACCGTGAAGAGGCCAAAGCCTTCCTGACCCGCAAGTGGAACAAGGAGCTCGACTACCGCCTGATCAAAGAGCTGTGGGCATTCACCGATAACCGCATTGCTGTCCGTTACGCCTATGAGTGGCACGACGATTCAGGCAACTGGTTTCGCTCGTACGGTAATGAAAACTGGGAATTCAACCCGGATGGCTTGATGGCGCGACGGTTCGCCTGCATCAACGACATGCCGATCAAAGAAGCTGATCGCAAATTCCGCTGGCCGCTGGGGCGTCGTCCTGATGATCATCCCGGGCTGTCGGACCTGGGTTTATAACTTCGAATCAGATTTAAGACAAAGCCCCCCAACTGCTGTACTCGTTTAAATCAGTGCACAGTGGCCCTGAAAGGGAATGGTTCGGAGCGCATGCCACCACGCTTTAGCCTGCGAGCGGGCGTGGTGCCCGCGGTCAGCGCCGGACCGGTATTTTGGCAGAGGAGCTCCAATGCAGTTGGAATGGCTTGAAGACTTCATCGAACTGGCGCGGGTGCGCAGTTTGTCGCGGGCAGCGGAAAACCGATGCGTTACCCATCCCGCGTTCGGTCGCAGGATACGCGCGCTGGAGGAATGGGCGGGCGTTGCGTTGCTCGAGCGTAAGCAGCCGCTGTCCCTGACGCCCGCCGGCTTGCTTTTCCTGGATGCCGCCACGCAGGCGCTCGAAGGTCTGAACACGGTCAGGGCACAGTTCAAGGCCTCTGGGCCAACTCAAGATACGCCCCTGCGCATTGCCACTGGTCGCACGTTGGCGAGCGACTTTTTCCCGGACTGGTACGAAACGTTGAGCGAGCGTTTCGGCGTTTTCCCCGTTTCGATCGTCACCAGCGGCGCCCAGGAGGCCATCAGACGCCTTGCCGCGCGCGAGGTGGATCTGCTGCTGATCTTCTCCAGCCCCCAGACTCATCTGCTGATTGACCCTGACCGGTTCCAGTCCATGACCCTGACCACCGAAGCACTGTTGCCCGTCAGTGCACCGTTGCCCGATGGCTCGCCCAAATTCGCTATCGCCGCCGACGGCCAGGGCCCAGTGGTGCCGTGGCTGGCGCTCTCGCCTACGCTGACCCTGCGCGGCGCTCTGGCTCGCCATCTGGCTGGCCTGCCGCACCGGCTGAGTTTGCGCATGATCTACGAGGCTGATTCGTACGAGGCGATTCTTGAAATGGCCCGGCGTGGCAATGGCCTGGCCTGGCTTCCGCGCATGGTTGTCCAGAAATCCCTCGACTCGGCAGAGTTGGTCATCGCCGCCGGAGCCCAGTACCAGTTCAGCTTCGATATTTCCCTGCACCGGCTGCGCGCCAATCACGGCGAACTGCTCATGAGCATCTGGAAAGGCTTGCAAGCCGACGCACCAAAAATGAGCGCCGACTAAATATTCTTCCGCCCCGTTCGGCCTGTGGCGGCGGGCAGCAGGGCCTCGTGCCGAGACAGCCCGTTTATGTGCCGAAACAGCAATTGTTCCCGCCCCGCGTGCTGACTGACAGTACGTTCCGAGCTTGATGCCGCTCAGCACCCACGAGATTGGGCCGTGCAGGCTGCATCACGAAAGGCTCGCCATCGCTGCTGCATAAAACAAGTTTCCATAAAAACAAGGCGATCAACCTGACGCGCTCGCTCAGGTGCGGTCGTTGATCCTATCGTGAACTCGCCGGGGCACCGCCATGTCTGCATCATCATCTGCATTGAACACTCCGCTTGCCGCAGGCAAACGCGGGCCGTGGAAAGAGATCGTTGCCGCCAGTATCGGCAACGCGCTGGAGTTTTACGATCTGCTGATTTATGGCTACTTCGCAGTGGTCATCGGCAAGCTGTTCTTCCCTTCGGATAACGAAACCACCTCGCTACTGCTGAGCGTCGCTTCGTTCGGCATTTCGTTTTTGATGCGCCCGCTGGGTGCCATTGTGTTGGGCTCTTATGCGGACCGCGCGGGTCGCAAGGCATCGCTGACGATGTCGATCCTGATCATGATGATCGGTACCGCCATGATCACCTTCACCCCTTCTTACGAACAGATCGGCCTGGCCGCACCGCTGCTCATCGTCGTGGCACGCATGCTTCAGGGCTTCTCGACCGGTGGCGAGTTTGGCGCCGCCACGGCATTCATGGTCGAGCACGCGGAACCGCGCCGTCGTGGCTTTTTTGCGAGCTGGCAGCTTTCCACTCAAGGGTTGGCAACGGTCCTGGCAGCCGGGGTAAGCGCGCTCCTGAGCTATGTGCTCACCGATGTGCAATTGAACGACTGGGGATGGCGGGTCGCGTTCGGCATCGGGCTGCTGATTGGCCCGGTGGGCTTTTATATTCGCAGCCAGATCGATGAGACGCCGGATTTCAAGAAGGTCGCTGCCGACACTCCGAAGAAAACGCCGCTGCGCGATGTACTCGTCAAAGGCCACCTCAGCCTCCTACTGGCCATCGGTGTCGTGGCCGGTGCCACCGCGTTTAACTACGTCCACAAGCTGTACATGCCGACCTACGCGTTGAAACAACTGCACATCGCTGCCACTTCGTCCTATCTCGGTGCGCTGGTCACAGGCCTGACATTGATGGTAATGGCCCCTGTGTTCGGCACGCTCTCGGATCGATTCGGCCGTTTCAGGGTGCTCACCGTGGCGCTGCTGATTACGGGGATATCCTCGTACCCGATGTTCGTGCTGCTCAACCATTTCCCCAGCGTGGCAACCCTGCTGCTCGTGCAAGCGGTGGTAGGCGTGTTGATCGCCGCGAGCCTCGGCCCGATTCCCGCGATGCTCGCCGACATCTTCCCGACCAGCATTCGCGGTACTGGCCTGGCCCTTAGTTATAACTTCTCGGTCACGTTATTCGGTGGCTTCGCCCCGCTGATCGTGACGTGGATGATCGATGCGACGGGCAGCAAGCTCGCCCCCAGCTTTTATGTCATCGGCACGGCCACGATCAGTGTGCTCGCAGTGATCTGCCTGGGCCGACGCATGCGCAACGCCGGGTCGACATCCGGTGACCCCGCCTTTCATTGATACCGCAATCGCCGCCTGTGCTTGCGCGGCGATGCGTCTGTGCTTTTTTCTGCCGGAGATGACCATGAAAACTATCGAAGACGTCCGCGCGTCGCTCAAGCCTTACCCGATCGAAGTCGACTTTCCTGACATCAGGCAATGGAAGGAGAGCCCGTCAGGTGTTGATTACGTGCACAGCTTTGACAGCGGTGTGGCCGGCCCGCACGTATTGATCATGGCCCTGACCCACGGCAATGAGGTCAGCGGCGCAATCGCGCTTGATCGTTTCCTTAAGAAAGGGCTGCGCCCCCGCCAAGGCCGCCTGACGCTGGCATTCGGCAATGTTGAGGCTTACCACCAATTCAACCCGCAAGACATCGACGCTACGCGGTATCTGGATGAGGACATGAATCGCGTCTGGGTCGAAAGTCGCCTGGACGGTCCCGAGCAGAGCCGCGAACTGAACCGTGCCCGCGCGTTACGTCCCATCATCGAAACAGTGGATGTGCTCCTGGATATCCATTCCATGCATGAAGAAGCGGCTCCGATCATGATGAGCGGCGCGTGCAAAAAGGGTCTGCGGATGGCTGCAGCGTTGGGGGTCCCGGAACATGTCATCGCCGACGCGGGGCATAAAAACGGCTGCCGCCTGCGCGATTTCCAGGGCTTTGGTGACGAAACGAGCCCGAAGAACGCGTTGCTGATTGAAACGGGACAGCATGTCTCGGCCATCAGCGCAGAGGTCGCACTGGACACCGCGGCGCGTTTTCTGATCCTGACCGGCGCGGTGGTCGAAGCTGATGTGGCTGAATTTCTGCAGCCCGTGCACCCTGGTCCCCAGCGCTTTTTTGAGGTGACCGAGCCGATCATTGCGCAGACCATGGACTTTCAGTTCAGCGAAGACTTCAAGGGGCTGGAGCAGATTGAACGTGCAGGAACCGTCATCGCCACCGACGGCAATAAACCCATCGTCACGCCGTATGATAACTGCGTGCTGATTCAGCCGTCAGTTCGCCATCTTGGCGAGGGCGTGACGGTTGTCCGGCTTGCGAAGGTTATCGACGCGCCTTGAGCGAAAAAATGGCGTTTCTCGGCGAGTAAACAGACGGCTCGAATAACGGGGGTGCCCGTGGCTAGTGCAGCGAGCACAGGCAAGCACTCGCCGGAACTGCCGTAAAAAAAGCGAAGCCATTAATGGCTTCGCTTTTTTCGGCTACAGCTGTGACGACGCTACGAATCAGAACGGAATGTCATCATCGAAGCTGTCGAAATCAGGCGCTGGCTGCGGTGCTTGTTGCGGCGCGGGACGCGACTCGCGCTGCGGCTGAGGGGCGGATTGCGGACGCGCCTGCTGCTGCGGACGCGGCGCGGAGTTTTGATAACCGCCGCCACCTTGACCCTGTGGAGCGCCTTCGCCTTGAGGGCGGCCACCGAGCAATTGCATGGTGCCTTGCATGTCGACCACGATTTCAGTGGTGTAACGCTTGATGCCGTCTTTTTCCCACTCGCGGGTCTGCAGCTTGCCTTCGATATAGACCTGCGAACCCTTGCGCAGGTACTCGCCGGCGATTTCCGCGACCTTGCCGAACATGGAAACGCGGTGCCATTCGGTCTTCTCGACCTTCTGACCGGTTTGCTTGTCGGTCCACTGTTCGCTAGTCGCCAGACTCAGGTTGGTCACAGCGTTACCGTTAGGCATGTAGCGGACTTCGGGATCCTGGCCGCATGTGCCGACCAATATGACTTTGTTAACCCCACGGGCCATAACGTTCTCCTAGGCTTTACACGTTTCCGACGCTGGATTGACCACTTCGTCGAAAGACGCCCGATCCAACAGTTCTTTGTCAAATTTGATATAGATGGCAGCCTCGTCGGCCACCACTACTGCATCTGTTACTCCACGTACGGCCAACACGCGATCGGCAAGGCCTGTGTCGCGTTGAGCCTCGGGCGACAACGGCAAGCGAAGGCTGGTTACGTAGGGAGGTTCGCGCATGGTAACAGCAAACGCCAGCCAGATGGCGGCCAGCCCGGCGCCTCCCAGGAACACCACATCCAGCCCGCCGTGCTGGAACAGCCACCCGCCCAGAATGCCCCCCGCTGCCGAACCCAGAAACTGACTGGTGGAATAAATCCCCATCGCCGTGCCCTTCCCGCCTGCGGGAGACACTTTGCTGATCAGCGAAGGCAGCGATGCTTCGAGCAAATTAAAGGCGGTAAAGAACACCACGGTGCCAATGACCAGAGCCCGCAGCGTGTTGCCGAACTCCCAGAAGAATAGCTCAGTGAGCAGCAGCACCAGCACCGCGCCCAGCAAAACCCGTTTCATCTGACGCTTCTTTTCGCCGTAAATGATGAACGGGATCATGGCGAAGAAAGAAATCAGCAGTGCGGTCAGGTAGACCCACCAGTGCTGCTCTTTGGGCAGGCCCGCTTTTTCAACCAGCGCCAGTGGTAACGCTACGAAACTGGACATCAACATGGCGTGCAACGCGAAGATACCCAAATCCAGACGCAGCAGGTCGGGGTGGCGAAGCGTCGCTCCCAGTGCCTGTCGCGCGAGACCGGACTCACGGTGCTGCAGGGTCACCGTGGACTTGGGCACGACGAAGGCAACGATTGCCACGCCCACCAGCGCCATGGCGCCGGTCGCCAGAAACAAGCCGGACAATCCGAATGCGCCGGTCAACACAGGGCCGACAACCATCGCGACGGCGAACGACACGCCGATGGTCATCCCGATCATGGCCATGGCCTTGGTGCGATGCTGTTCGCGGGTCAGATCGGACAGCAAGGCCATGACTGCAGCAGAGATAGCGCCGGCACCCTGCAGGATCCGACCGGCAATCACGCCCCAGATCGAGGTGGACTGGGCGGCCAGTACGCTGCCGAGCGCGAACACGATGAGCCCCAAGTAAATGACGGGGCGACGGCCGATGCGATCCGAGATAATGCCGAACGGAATCTGCAAGACCGCCTGTGTCAGGCCATAAGCGCCTATCGCCAGACCAATAAGCGCCGGGCTCGCGCCGGCCAGGTCCATTCCATAGGTGGCGAGGACAGGCAGGACCATGAACATGCCAAGCATACGGAAGGCGAACACCAGCGCCAGACCGCCCGCCGCGCGGGTTTCGCTGCCGCTCATGCGCTCGCTGTGGGAATCGTGCATGAAAGAACCTCGTATGAACCGGCGGCGATTCTACCAGTCCCATCGTGTAGAGCACATACGACGGTTTGCCGCGCATCGCAGGAATATTCTTTTTTTCCAAGTGAGGCAGCGCGACCCTCAATAGTGTGTATCCATCCAGTATTTCCCCGTATACTTCCACGTTTTACACGCCCGCCGCGCGAGGCCAGCTTTGGACAAGATCTTGATTCGTGGGGCTCGAACCCACAACCTGAAAAACATCGACCTGACCCTTCCACGCGACAAGCTGATCGTTATCACCGGATTGTCCGGCTCAGGAAAATCGTCCCTGGCGTTCGATACGCTCTATGCCGAAGGCCAGCGTCGTTATGTCGAATCGCTGTCCGCTTACGCGCGGCAGTTCCTGTCGATGATGGAAAAGCCGGACGTCGACACGATTGAAGGCCTGTCACCCGCCATTTCCATTGAGCAGAAGTCTACGTCCCACAACCCGCGCTCGACCGTGGGGACCATCACCGAGATCTACGACTACCTGCGTCTGCTGTATGCGCGTGTGGGTCAGCCACGCTGCCCCGACCATGACATCCCTCTGGAAGCGCAAACCGTCAGCCAGATGGTCGACCTGGTGCTCGCTCAGCCGGAAGGCGCCAAGCTCATGCTGCTTGCCCCCGTGGTCCGTGAGCGGAAAGGCGAGCACCTGGCGATTTTTGAAGAGCTGCGCGCGCAGGGTTTCGTTCGCGCCCGCGTCAACGGCCGGTTGTGCGAGCTGGACGAGCTGCCGAAGCTCGACAAACAAAAGAAGCACTCCATCGATGTCGTCGTTGACCGCTTCAAGGTGCGCACGGATCTGCAACAGCGCTTGGCCGAATCATTCGAGACCGCGCTAAAGCTGGCTGATGGCATTGCGCTGGTCGCGCCGATGGATGACGAGCCGGGCGAAGAAATAATTTTCTCGGCGCGCTTTGCCTGCCCGATCTGTGGCCATGCGATCAGCGAGCTGGAGCCAAAGCTGTTCTCCTTCAACAACCCTGCCGGCGCATGCCCGACTTGCGATGGACTGGGCGTAAAGCAGTTCTTCGACACCAAGCGACTTGTAAATGGCGAGCTCACGCTGGCGGAAGGCGCGATTCGTGGCTGGGACAGGCGAAACGTCTATTACTTCCAGATGCTCGGCTCGCTGGCGAAACACTATCACTTCAGCCTTGAGGTGCCTTTTAAAGAGTTGCCTGCAGACCTGCAAAAGGTCCTGCTCGGCGGCAGCGGCAAGGACAGTGTGGACTTCCGTTACCTGAACGACCGTGGCGACATCGTCAAACGTGCGCACCCGTTCGAAGGCATTGTTCCCAATCTCGAGCGTCGCTATCGGGAAACCGAGTCGAC
>NZ_DASVUM010000048.1:0-7840 GCF_036387035.1 Pseudomonas sp.
ACCTATGCGTGCGCCGTCAAACGGGGCGATCAGGACTGGCTGAACTTCGTCAACACTGCCCTGCATGAAGCCATGACCGGGGTTGAATTCCCGATGTATGCCGAGTCGTTCAAAAAATGGTTCGGCGTGGACCTGCCGACCCCTGCGATCGGTTTCCCGATGGAATACAAATAACCCGCCGCTGGCGTGAATCACTGAAGGGGCGAGGGCGGCCACGGTGCCGTCCCGTCCCAGGGGCTGTCGAGCATGAATTATCAGCTGAATTTTGCAGCGGTCTGGCGGGATTTTCCCAGCCTGCTGGCGGGGCTGGGGCTGGGCCTTGAGCTGGCCCTGATTTCCATCGCCATCGGGTGCGTCATCGGCATGATGGCGGCGTTCGCGATGCTGTCGCGTTACCGGGCGTTGCGTCTGGTCGCGTCGATTTACGTCACCGTGGTGCGCAACACGCCGATTCTGGTGCTGATCCTGTTGATCTACTTCGCCATGCCGAGCCTGGGCATCCGCCTGGACAAAATCCCGTCGTTCATCGTCACGCTGTCACTGTATGCCGGGGCGTACCTGACCGAGGTGTTCCGCGCCGGCCTGCTGAGCATTCACAAGGGCCAGCGCGAGGCGGGCCTGGCGATCGGGCTCGGCGAATGGCAGGTGCGCGCTTACATCGTCGTCCCGGTGATGCTGCGTAACGTGCTGCCAGCGCTGTCGAATAACTTCATTTCGCTGTTCAAGGACACCTCACTGGCCGCCGCCATTGCCGTGCCGGAACTCACGTATTACGCGCGCAAGATCAACGTCGAGAGCTACCGGGTGATTGAAACCTGGCTGGTGACCACGGCGCTGTACGTCGCGGCCTGTTACCTCATCGCCATGCTGCTGCGTTACCTCGAGCAGCGCTTGGCGATTCGCCGCTAGGAGGCCCGACCATGTACGAACAACCCAGTTGGTTGCACGAATTATGGATCGCCCGCGAGGCGCTGTGGGCGGGCTTTCTCACCAGCGTGCAGTGTGCCGGCCTGGCCATCGTGTTCGGCACGGTGATTGGCGTGTTTACCGGGCTGATCCTGACCTATGGCAACGTGTGGGCACGCCTGCCGTTTCGCGCTTACGTCGACCTGATACGCGGTACGCCAGTGTTTGTGCTGGTGCTGGCCTGCTTCTATATGGCGCCGGCACTGGGCTGGCAGATCGGCGCGTTTCAGGCCGGTGCGCTGGGCCTCACGCTGTTTTGCGGCTCGCACGTCGCCGAAATCGTGCGCGGTGCATTGCAGGCCATTCCGCGCGGGCAGCTGGAAGCCGGCAAGGCCATCGGCCTGACGTTTGGCCAGTCCCTCGCCTATGTGCTGCTGCCCCAGGCGTTGCGGCAGATATTGCCGACCTGGGTCAATTCATCCACGGAGATCGTCAAGGCCTCGACCCTGCTGTCGGTGATCGGCGTTGCCGAGCTGCTCCTGAGCACCCAGCAAGTCATCGCGCGCAACTTCATGACCCTGGAGTTTTACCTGTTCGCCGGCTTTCTCTTCTTCGTCATCAACTACGCCATCGAGCTTCTTGGGCGGCAAATCGAAAAACGGGTGGCCTTGCCATGACACAGACTCAAACCGCGACGGCCCCTCCGGCTCTGCTGAGCATCGAAGGGCTGCGCAAATCCTATGGCCCGGTCGAAGTGCTCAAGGGCGTCGACCTGAAGATGAACAAGGGCAACGTGGTCACGTTGATCGGCTCCAGCGGCTCGGGCAAAACCACGCTGCTGCGTTGCGTCAACCTGCTGGAAGAATTTCAGGGCGGGCACATTCGTCTCGAAGGCCAGGACATCGGCTACAGCGACGTCAATGGCAAGCGCGTGCGCCATCCGGAAAAGCGCATCGCGCAACACCGGGCGATGACCGGGATGGCGTTCCAGCAGTTCAACCTATTCCCGCACCTCACCGCCCTGCAGAACGTCACCCTCGGCTTGCTCAAGGTAAAGAAACTACCTAGGGATCAAGCCATCGCGCTGGCCGAAAAGTGGCTGGAGCGGGTCGGCCTGCTGGAGCGGCGTAATCATTTTCCTGGCCAGTTGTCCGGTGGCCAGCAGCAGCGGGTGGCGATTGCCCGAGCGATTGCGATGAACCCCAGCCTGATGCTGTTCGACGAGGTCACCTCGGCGCTGGACCCGGAGCTGGTGGGTGAGGTGCTCAGCGTGATTAAAGGCCTGGCGGAGGAGGGGATGACCATGCTGCTGGTGACCCACGAGATGCGCTTCGCTTATGAAGTGTCGGACCAGATCGTGTTCATGAACCAGGGCCGCATTGAAGAACAGGGCCCGCCCAAGGCATTGTTCGAACAACCCAAGTCAGCGCGTCTGGCTGAATTCCTCAAGAATATTCGATTCTAAAACGCTCAATCAAAGGAGATTTTCATGAGCATTACTCGTTACGGTGCCGGCAGTACCGCAGGTGGCGGCCAGCCACGTCCTTTCGCCCGCGCCGTTGAAGCCGACGGCTGGCTGCATGTGTCGGGTCAGGTGCCGGCTGAAAACGGTGAGATCATCAACGGCGGGATCGTCGAGCAAACCCATAAAACCATGCACAACCTGGTGGCGATTCTGACCGAGGCCGGTTATGGCCTGGAAGACGTCGTGCGCGTCGGCGTCTGGCTGGAAGACCCGCGTGATTTCTGGAGTTTCAACAAGGTATTCGGCGAGTACTTCTCGCCGGAACACGCACCGGCCCGCGCCTGTGTGCAGGCCAGCATGATGGTCGACTGCAAGGTCGAGATCGATTGCATCGCTTATAAGAAGAAGTAAAGGCGCAGCGGCAAGCTTTAAGCTGCAAGCTGCAAGTCGATACAGCGGTGATCAGACGGTTGCCGCTTTAAGCTTCCAGCTTGCAGCTCAATTGCCACCACCACTTTTGAAGGCTGAAGGCGCTTTTCGCATTCGCGCCGTTTAGCTTGGAGCTGCTCCCATGACCGAAGACACCATCAAACGCCGGGCCCGTGGTTTGGACCGGGCGTTCGATATTCTCGATTACCTCAAGGAAAAGGGTACGCCATTGCGGCCCAACGAGATTGCCAGCGGCATCGGCAGCCCTAAATCGACGGTGTATGAACTGGTCAGTGCGTTGCTGGAGCGGCGCATTCTGGAGACCGTTGGCAAAGACGGTCACGTCTATCTGGGCCGCCAGCTTTACTTTCTCGGGCAAGCGCATCTGCGCCATTTCGATTTCACCCGCGAGGCGGAAGTCAGCTTGGGTGAAATCGTCGAGCAGACCCGGGAAACAGCACAGATGTGCCTGCTCAACGGCCGCAAATACACCGTCGCGTTGATGAAAGAAGGCGCACGGCATTTCCGGATTTCGTCCGACATCGGTGAGGACGCACCGATTCCATGGACGGCTTCGGGGCGTTTGCTGCTCGGGCATCTCACCGACCAGGCGATCATCGACCTTATCGACGACGAGGACTTCATCCTCCCGGACGGCAAGCGTCTGCCCGTTGAGACGTTTCTGGCGCAGATCCGCAAGGCGCACGACGATGGCTTTTTTTCCTTCGACAGCATCGCCGACACCTTCACCCATTGCTTTGCCGCGCCGGTGCGGGACAAGCAGGGCATTTGCATCGCGACCCTGTGCATCGTCGCCCCGCGCGCCGACGCCACCGCGCATTACGACCACTACCGGCGCGTGCTGATCGACAGCGCCAACGGCCTGGCCCGGCGTGTCATCGAATAGCGTTGCCGTACGTACACACGAACAAAAAATTCAGGAGAACAGAGATGAGCATTGCCGCGATTGAAAAAGGCGCCACGCAACCCGGCGACCACCTGGTGCGTGACGTCAGCCTGCCCGCGCTGGTCATCCACGACAAGGCGCTTGAGCACAACCTGCGCTGGATGCAGAAGTTCGTCAGCGACAGCGGCGCCGAGCTGGCGCCCCATGGCAAGACCAGCATGGTTCCGGCGTTGTTCCTGCGGCAATTGCAGCACGGCGCGTGGGGCATGACCCTGGCGACGGCGGTGCAGAGCCGCGCGGCCTACGCCCATGGGGTGCGCCGGGTGCTGATGGCCAACCAGTTGGTTGGCGCGCCAAACATGGCGATCATCGCCGAGATGCTCACGGACACGATGTTCGATTTTCACTGCATGGTCGATCATCCGGACAACGTCAAGGCGCTGGGCGAGTTCTTCGCCGCCAAGGGCCTTCACCTGAATGTGATGATCGAGTACGGGGTGGTCGGTGGACGTTGCGGCTGTCGCAGCGAAGCCGAGGTCATGGCTCTGGCCGACGCCATCGCCGCGCAACCGGCGCTGAAGCTCACCGGCATCGAAGGTTACGAGGGCGTGATTCATGGCGATCAGGCGGTGAGTGGCATTCGCGCGTTCGCCACATCGCTGGTACGACTGGCCGTGACCCTGCAGGACAAGGGCGCGTTTGCGCTGGAGCGGCCGATCGTCACCGCCTCGGGTTCGGCCTGGTACGACCTGATCGCTGAAGAATTCGACAAGCAGCAAGTGCGCGAGCGCTTCCTCAGCGTGCTGCGTCCCGGCAGTTACGTGGTTCACGACCACGGCATCTACAAAGAGGCGCAGTGCTGCGTGCTCGACCGCCGCCATGACCTGAACGAGGGGTTGAGGCCGGCGCTCGAGGTCTGGGCCCACGTGCAGTCGATGCCGGAGCCGGGCTTCGCGGTGATTGCCATGGGCAAGCGCGATGTGGCATTTGATGCTGGCATGCCCAACCCGCTCAAGCGCTATGCACCAGGGGTGGTGCCGGCGGACGGCGTGGACGTCAGCGCCTGTACGGTGACGGCGGTGATGGACCAGCATGCGTTCATGACCGTGGCGCCCGGTTGCGAGCTGAAGGTGGGCGATATCATTTCGTTCGGCACTTCGCACCCCTGCCTGACGTTCGATAAATGGCGCACTGGCTGCCTCGTCGGCGAGGACCTGTGCGTCATTGAATCCTTCGATACCTGCTTCTGACAGGAGCCTGCAATGAGTGAAATGGTCAGTCACAGCTATCCCCGCGTCGCGCTGATCGGCGAATGCATGATCGAGCTGCAACAGCACGCCAGCGGCGCGCTCAAGCAGAGCTTCGGCGGCGACACGTTGAACACCGCGGTGTACTTGTCTCGCCTGCTGGGTTCGGCGTCGCAGGTCGACTACGTCACGGCGTTGGGCGACGACAGCTTCAGCGACGCGATGTGCCAGGTCTGGAAGGACGAAGGCATTGGTCTGAGCCGTGTGCAGCGTCTGCCGGGAAAGCTGCCAGGGCTGTATTGCATTCAGACTGATGCCAACGGCGAGCGTCGCTTTCTTTACTGGCGCAACGAGGCCGCGGTGCGTGAATGCTTCACCACGCCGGCGGCAGAGCCGGTGTTGGCCGCGCTGCCGGATTACGACGTCCTGTATTTCAGCGGCATCACCCTGGCGGTGCTGGGGGAGACGGGCAGGGCGCGGCTGTTGTCAACGCTGGGCGATGCCCGCGACCGAGGTGCGCGTGTGGTGTTCGACAACAATTACCGCCCGCGTTTGTGGCGCAGTGTCGAGCAGGCGCGGCAGGCCTACCGCGCGGTCATGCACGAAGTGGATCTGGCGCTGTTGACTGAGGAGGACGAGCAGGCGTTGTTCGATTACACCGACAGCGATCAGATTCTTGAGGCTTATCGGACGCTCGGCGTCAGCGAGGTGGTGGTCAAGCGGGGTGCGCAGAGCTGCCTGATCAGTGTCGACGACCGGCGTCATGAAGTGCCTGCCCATGCGGTGCAAAAGGTGGTGGATACCACGGCGGCGGGGGACTCGTTCAGCGCGGCTTACCTGGCCCGACGTTTGCGCGGCGGCAGTCCGCAAGATGCGGCCGATGCCGGGCATCAACTGGCCAGTCTGGTGATCCAGCACCCGGGCGCGTTGATCCCGCGCAGCGTGATGCCGGTCTGAACCAGAAACTGATGGCGTGCCCACCGGCCTCTTCCCGGCTGAAGCCGGTCCTACTAACGAATCGCGCGTTCAGTGGGATTGGCTGAAGGAATGCAGACCCCTTGTAGGACCGGCTTTAGCCGGGAAGGCGTCAGGTGTCACCCCGCGAAATCGAGGGTGTGCATTCGGGCCTCTTCCCGGCTGAAGGCGGTCCCACAAGGGGTCCGCGTTTCTCCAGCTGGCCCTCACCACCCATCCCACTGAATGCACGCCATGCTTTAGTGGGACCGGCTTCAGCCGGGAAGGGGCCCGTAAGATCGCTGCAAAGTTTTGGCTGTACCGCTCAATCGCGATAAAACACTTGCACCAGGTGATACCCGAATTTGCTTTTGACCGGACCGTGAACCGTGCGTAACGGCTTTTTGAAGATCACTTGGTCAATCGCGCCGACCATCTGGCCCGGTCGCACTTCGCCCAGGTCTCCGCCGCGCTTGCCGCTCGGGCACGTCGAATATTTCTTCGCCAGCACGTCAAACGCCTCGCCCTTGGCAATGCGTTGCTTCAGTTGCTCGGCTTCTTCAGCGGTTTTGACCAGAATGTGGCGGGCTTGGGCTTTCATGATGAATCGGACATCTCGATAAAAAAGCCGCGCATTATGCCTTTGCCGCCGGATTTCCGGTAATTTCCCTGACCTGGACCGGACGAACGTGCAGATGGCTCACGACAGGGTCATGCCCGACCGGCTTCGGCCGTTAAAGAGGCAGAACGTTAAAACCGGCCGAAGGTCGACACACTGTTGGCCTGCAGTCTCCTCAAACTTCTTGTGCGGTGTTGCCTTATGGATTTTCCGGCGTTGTTGAAGGTGCTTGCCACCCAGGATGGATCAGACCTTTACCTGTCCACGGGAGCGCCCCCCTGCGCCAAGTTCAACGGCGTGCTCAAGCCGCTGGGCACTGAAGCGTTCAAACCCGGTGACGTCGCCCTGATCGCCAACGCCATCATGGACGCTGAGCAGCGCGTGGATTTCGAGCGTGATCTGGAGATGAATCTGGCGTTTTCCCTGTCCGGTGTCGGCCGGTTCCGGATCAATATCTTCAAGCAGCGTAACGAAGTATCGATTGTGGCCCGTAACATCAAGCTCGACATCCCCAAGTTCGAAGACCTGCACCTGCCGCCGGTGCTGCTTGATGTGATCATGGAGAAACACGGCCTGGTGCTGTTCGTAGGCGCCACCGGCTCCGGCAAATCGACGTCGCTGGCTGCACTGATCGATCACCGCAACCGCCACGCCAGCGGCCATATCATCACCATCGAAGACCCGGTGGAGTTCATCCACAAGCACAAGCGCTCGATCATCAATCAGCGCGAAGTGGGCGTCGATACCCGCAGCTTCCATGCCGCGCTGAAGAACACCCTGCGTCAGGCGCCGGACGTGATCCTGATCGGTGAAATCCGCGACCGCGAGACCATGGAGCACGCGCTGGCGTTCGCCGACACCGGCCACTTGGCGATCTCGACGCTGCACGCCAACAACGCCAACCAGGCGCTGGACCGCATCATCAATTTTTTCCCCGAAGAGCGTCGGCCGCAGCTGTTGCATGACCTGGGCAACAACCTCAAGGCGTTCGTCTCGCAACGGCTGGTCAAGACCACCGACGGCAAGCGCCGCGCGGCGGTGGAGGTGATGCTGGGCTCGCCGACGATTCGCGACCTGATCCACCGCAACGAGCTGACCGAGCTCAAAGGCATCATGGAAAAGTCTACCAACCTCGGCATGCAGACCTTCGACAATGCGCTGTATGACCTGGCAGTGGAGGGCGCGATCACCGAAGACGAAGCCCTGAAGAACGCCGACTCGGCCAACAACGTGCGCCTGCGCCTGAAACTGCACAGCGAGAACGGGCCGTCGACCATCGTCACCGCACCGCGCGCCCCGCAACCGGCGGCGCA
>NZ_DASVUM010000049.1:0-8216 GCF_036387035.1 Pseudomonas sp.
GCCAGCCGTCAAAGTTAAAGAGAACGAACCCTTCGACGTAGCTCTGCGTCGTTTCAAGCGCTCCTGCGAAAAAGCCGGTGTTCTGGCTGAAGTTCGTAGCCGCGAATTTTACGAGAAGCCGACTTCTGAGCGTAAGCGTAAGGCAGCCGCTGCTGTTAAGCGTCACGCCAAGAAAGTACAGCGCGAACAGCGCCGCGCCGTTCGTCTGTATTAATACAGACGTCTGACGCAAGCTTCTGCCTTGCCCGGCCTTCAAAGCCGGGCTGTCGGCAGTTGCAGTTCAAGCCTCAAGTAACACCGTTCGAGCTACACAGACAGAGGCTGTTGACGCCGCAGATGCGACCGAGACAAACCCCGTCGATTTCTTCCCGCCTGTTTCAGGCCGCGTTGACCCGTCTACACTGACCAAGCAACCGTCGTTACGCTTTGGATTCGCCACGATCTTTCTGGCGGGGCGCCTGATGATGAGAACGCCATGGCCGGACTGATTCCCCAAGGTTTTATTGACGACCTGCTAAACCGCACCGACATCGTCGATGTTGTCAGCTCACGCGTCCAATTAAAAAAGACCGGCAAAAACTTCAGCGCCTGCTGTCCCTTCCATAAAGAGAAGACACCGTCGTTCAGTGTCAGCCCGGACAAACAGTTCTACTACTGCTTCGGCTGTGGCGCGGGTGGCAACGCCCTTGGCTTCATCATGGATCACGACAACCTGGATTTCCCCCAGGCCGTCGAAGACCTGGCCAAAGCCGCCGGGATGGAAGTACCTCGCGAACAAGGCGTAAAAGGGCAAAAGCCCCGGCAGCCTACCGATTCGCCGCTCTACCCCTTATTAACAGCCGCCGCCGATTTCTATCGGGCCGCACTGAAAAGCCATCCAACGCGAAAATCGGCGGTGGAGTACCTGAAAGGCCGCGGCCTTTCAGGCGAGATTGCCCGCGACTTCGGGCTGGGCTTCGCCCCTCCTGGCTGGGACAACCTCTACAAGCACTTAAGCAGCGACACCCTTCAGCAGAAGGCGATGATCGATGCCGGCTTGCTGATCGAAAACGCTGAAACCGGCAAACGTTACGACCGCTTCCGCGACCGGGTGATGTTCCCCATTCGCGACAGCCGCGGCCGCGTCATCGCCTTTGGCGGACGCGTGCTGGGCGACGACAAGCCCAAATACCTGAATTCTCCTGAAACCCCGGTCTTTCATAAGGGTCAGGAGTTGTACGGGTTATTCGAAGCACGCAAATTTAACCGTAACCTGGACGAGATTATCGTCGTCGAAGGCTATATGGACGTTATTGCACTCGCTCAACAAGGCCTGCGCAATGCCGTCGCGACACTGGGTACGGCGACCAGCGAAGAGCATTTGAAGCGGCTGTTTCGCGTGGTACCTAACGTGCTGTTCTGCTTCGATGGTGACCAGGCCGGCCGAAACGCCGCCTGGCGCGCGCTGGAAGCGACGATTCCCGGCTTGCAGGATGGCCGACGCGCGAGGTTTCTGTTTCTGCCCGAAGGGGAGGATCCGGACACTCTGGTGCGCGCCGAAGGCACCGACGCATTCAAGGCGAGGATCAACCAGCACGCGCAACCGCTGGCTGACTATTTTTTCGAGCAACTGACCAAGGAGGCCGACCCGCGCTCCCTGGAAGGCAAGGCGCACATGGTCACGCTTGCCGCGCCACTGATTGAAAAGGTGCCAGGCGCCAATCTGCGCGAGCTGATGCGGCGACGCTTGAAAGAGATCACCGGGCTGGACACCGCTGCGGTCAATCAACTGATGCAGTCCGCTCCGGCGGAAGCTCAGCCCAGCTACGATC
This sequence comes from Pseudomonas sp., assembly GCF_036387035.1. Lineage (GTDB taxonomy): Bacteria > Pseudomonadota > Gammaproteobacteria > Pseudomonadales > Pseudomonadaceae > Aquipseudomonas. The sequence goes on from NZ_DASVUM010000049.1 coordinate 1,812, forward strand.
CGGGCTTCGATTATGAGGCTGTGCCGGATTATGGGGATTACCAGCAGCACGATTACCAGGCGCAGCAGGAATGGACGCCGAACGCGCCGGGCGGTCAGCAGAAGAAATGGGACAAGAAGCCGTGGGACAAAGGCAAGAAATGGGACAAGAACGGCAAGCGTCCTGATTTCGAACCGCGCGGACCACGCACACCGGCGACGGTTGAGCCACCAGCGTTGACAGCACTCAGAACGTTACTGCATCACCCTGAGCTGTCGGCACAGGTCGCCAACGCCAGCACGTTCGCTGATGAAGAGAACGTGTACTCGCAGCTTCTGGTAGCTCTGATCGACGCTACGCAGAAAAACCCGAAGCTGCGCACGATGCAGTTGATCGCCCGCTGGCATGGCACCGATCAAGGAAGATTGTTGCGTCAGCTGGCGGAAAAGGAATGGCTGATCTCGGCCGATAACCTTGAACAACAGTTTTTCGACACTATAACTAGCTTGTCTGCCCGCCAACGCGAGCGACATCTGGAGCAATTGATCAGAAAGGAACGGCAGTCAGGCTTGAGCGCGGAAGAAAAAGTTCAGCTGCTCAACCTGTTAAATCGCAAAGTTCCTGCACAAACCCCGACCTCAACTGGCGTGTGAGGTCATAGCTCGGGTATAATCCCCGGCTTGTTTTTTGCCCGCCAAGACCTTCAGTGGATAGGGTGTTATGTCCGGAAAAGCGCAACAGCAGTCTCGTATCAAAGAGTTGATCACCCTGGGTCGTGAGCAGAAGTATCTGACTTACGCAGAGGTCAACGACCACCTGCCTGAGGATATTTCAGATCCAGAGCAGGTGGAAGACATCATCCGCATGATCAACGACATGGGGATCCCCGTACACGAGAGTGCTCCGGATGCGGACGCCCTTATGTTGGCCGACGCCGATACCGACGAGGCAGCCGCTGAAGAAGCCGCTGCTGCGTTGGCCGCGGTGGAGACCGACATCGGTCGCACGACTGACCCAGTGCGCATGTACATGCGTGAAATGGGCACCGTCGAGCTTCTGACACGTGAAGGCGAAATCGAAATCGCCAAACGTATCGAAGAAGGCATCCGTGAAGTGATGGGCGCGATTGCGCACTTCCCTGGCACGGTTGAGCACATTCTCTCCGAGTACACCCGCGTCACCACCGAAGGCGGTCGCCTGTCTGACGTCCTGAGCGGCTATATCGACCCGGATGACGGCATTGCGCCGCCAGCCGAAGTCCCGCCGCCCGTCGATCCCAAGGCCGAAAAGGTCGAGGGTGCTGACGACGAAGAGGACGATGCGAGCGACGATGAAGAGGACGAGGTCGAAAGTGGCCCGGACCCAATCATCGCCGCGCAGCGCTTCGGTGCGGTTTCGGACCAGATGGCAATTGCCCTCAAGGCACTGAAAAAGCACGGTCGCGGCAGCAAGCAGGCCAACGCCGAGCTACTGGCGCTGGCCGAACTGTTCATGCCGATCAAGCTGGTTCCTAAACAGTTTGAAGGCCTGGTTGAACGTGTTCGCGGCGCCCTTGAGCGTCTGCGTGCCCAGGAACGCGCCATCATGCAACTGTGCGTTCGTGATGCCCGCATGCCGCGTGCCGATTTCCTGCGCCAGTTTCCGGGCAACGAAGTCGACCAGAGCTGGACCGATGCACTGGCCAAAGGCAAAAGCAAATACGCTGAAGCCATCGGTCGTCTTCAAGCCGACATTCAGCGTTGCCAGCAGAAGCTGAGCGCGCTGGAAGAAGAGACTGGCCTGACCATCCTGGAAATCAAGGACATCAACCGTCGGATGTCTATCGGTGAGGCCAAGGCCCGCCGTGCGAAGAAAGAAATGGTTGAAGCCAACCTGCGTCTGGTGATCTCGATTGCCAAGAAGTACACCAACCGCGGGCTGCAATTCCTCGATCTGATCCAGGAAGGCAACATCGGTTTGATGAAGGCGGTCGACAAGTTCGAATACCGTCGTGGTTACAAGTTCTCGACGTACGCCACCTGGTGGATTCGTCAAGCGATCACTCGCTCGATTGCCGACCAGGCGCGCACCATCCGTATTCCGGTGCACATGATCGAGACAATCAACAAGCTCAACCGCATTTCCCGCCAGATGCTGCAGGAAATGGGTCGCGAACCGACCCCGGAAGAGCTGGGCGAACGCATGGAAATGCCTGAGGACAAGATCCGCAAGGTGTTGAAGATCGCGAAAGAGCCGATCTCCATGGAAACCCCGATCGGTGACGACGAAGACTCGCACCTGGGTGACTTCATCGAAGACTCGACCATGCAGTCGCCAATCGATGTCGCCACGGTAGAGAGCTTGAAAGAAGCGACGCGCGAAGTGCTGTCGGGCCTCACCGCCCGTGAAGCGAAGGTCCTGCGCATGCGTTTCGGTATCGACATGAACACCGACCACACCCTTGAGGAAGTCGGTAAGCAGTTCGATGTAACCCGTGAACGTATCCGTCAGATCGAAGCCAAGGCGTTGCGCAAGCTGCGTCACCCGACGCGAAGCGAACACCTGCGTTCGTTCCTCGACGAGTAAGCGGCACGTCATACCAAAACCCCCGGCAATTGCCGGGGGTTTTGCGTTTTAGGGAATAAATTTTCGGCAGAGTGCCACTGTTGCGCAGCCCGGCTACACTCGATTGATTCTTACCCGTGAATCACCGAGGCTGCCATGTTTTGGATGCCGGCCATTGCTGTCTTATGCTTGCTCGCCCCCACTGCGGTCACCGCTCAGGCGCTGCTCCACATCGAAGAGAATGGGCAAGAGACGCAACAAGTGTTGCTGTTCGGCGAAGGCACCGAATCCGGAGACACAGCGGATATAAACCGCAATCTACCCGCGCAGCTTGTCGATGACCGCTTCGTCGGGGCCTATCAAACCAGCCCACCCGAACAAATCAGCGGACTCGACGAGCCGCCTACCGAGTCCCATGCGGCCACGCATTCGAGTGAGCGCAGCCAGCTCTGGCAAGAATTTCTGCTAATCGGACTTCCTGGAGTGCTGTTCCTGACAACGGTGCTGGCCATCATGGTGCGGATAAACCGTCGTCTCAGTTCGGAGATATCCCGCCGAATCGCCCTCGAACAAGAGCTGCGCAGCAGCGAATATCACTATCGCGGGATGATCGAGAGCCTCTCGGCGATCGCGTGGGAGGCCAATACCCACGACTATTCCTACAACTACGTTTCACCACACGCACAGGACTTGCTGGGGTATCCGCTGCAACAATGGCGCAGGTCCGGGTTCTGGCGAAGCATCGTTCATCCAGAGGACCTCGCCCACGCCCAGGCTTATTGCGACCGCGAGGTGGCCGAAGGTAACGATCACAGCGTTGATTATCGCGTCCTTAGTGCGGACGGCAGAGTGGTTTGGATTCGCGACATCGTGAGCATGATTGGCTACGGCCGAGAGCCTGTGATGCGGGGCCTGATGATCGACATCAGCGAAGCCAAGCAGACCGAGGAAGCGCTGCGCCTGTCGGAAGGCAAGTTCGCATCGGTGTTTGCGCAATGCCCTGACATGCTGGTCATCGCGCGCCTCTCAGATGGTTGTTTTCTGGAAGCCAACCCGGCATTCCTGGAGCAGATCGGCGTAAGCCCGGCCGACGTCGTCGGGCGCGTGCCTTCCGAGCTGAATATCTGGGGCATCCCCGACATTGGCCAGAGCCTGCTGCAACGGCTCCAGAAGGGCAGCATCCGCAATCTGGAAATGCCGTTCCGGCGCAGCGATGGCCGCCTGTTCACCGGCCTGCTGTCTGCCGAGCCCTTTGATCTGGACTCCACTGCCGCAGTCGTTCTCGTGGTGAGGGACATCACACCGCTCAAAGAAGCCCAGCAACAGCTGCAGATGTCGGAGGAGAAGTTCGCCAAGGCGTTCCACTCCTCGCCGGATGGCCTGCTGATCACACGGCAAATCGACGGCCTGCTGGTCGAGGTGAATGACGGCTTCAGCCGTATCACCGGTTACGACAGCTCGCTCTCACTGGACCGCACCACCCTTGACCTCGGCATCTGGGTGGACCTTCATGAGCGACAGCAACTGGTTGAGCAATTGAATCGCGACGGCTTCGTAAAGGACTTCCCCAGCCATATCCGTCGCAGGGACGGTCAGCTCCGTCTGTGCGAGATTTCCGCACGGCCGCTGCCCATTGCCGGTGAGGACTGCATGCTCACCATCGCGCGAGACATCACCGACCGCCACCAGATGCAGGAGAAACTGCAACTGGCCGCGACGGTATTCGAGAGCACGGCTGAGGGCGTGCTGATCACCGACACCCGACAGCGCATCAATGCCGTCAACCGGGCCTTCAGCGAAATCACAGGATACGGCGAGCTGGAAGCGCTCGGCGAGACGCCCCGCCTGCTAGCGTCCGGCCTGCACGACAGCGCCTTCTACGCCGCCATGTGGTACCAGTTGACGGCAGAGGGCCACTGGCAGGGCGAGATCAGCAACAGGCGCAAAAACGGAGAGATCTACCCAAGCTGGCTCACCATCAGCGCCGTGCGCAACCGCGATAAATTCATCACCCACTTCGTCGCGGTGTTCGCTGATATCTCCAGCTTGAAGCAAGCTCAGGCCCGGCTGGACTACCAAGCGCACCATGATCCGCTGACCGGCCTGCCAAACCGGACGCTGTTCGAAAGCCGGCTGCACGGCGCACTGATTCATTCAAGAGAGGCCAGCAGCCTCGGCGCCGTGTTGTTTCTCGACCTGGACCGCTTCAAACACATCAATGACAGCCTCGGCCATCCGGTGGGCGATCTGCTGCTGAAAAGCATCGCGCTACGCCTGAAAGAGAATCTGCGCGACATCGACACCGTCGCACGACTCGGCGGCGATGAATTCATCATTCTGTTGCCCGGCCTGCAACACTCAAGTGACGCCGAAGCGGTGGCGACCAAGGTGCTCAACAGCTTCTCGGCGCCCTTTCAGGCCGGCGAGCACGAGTTCTTCATGAGCACCAGCATCGGTACCGCGCTGTTTCCTACCGACGGCGCGGATGTCGCCACGCTGATCAAGAATGCTGACGCGGCGATGTATCGTTCAAAGGCCAAGGGCCGCAACCGCGTCGAGCATTACACCTGCGACTTGACCGCTCAGGCCAGCGAGCGGGTTGCCCTGGAGCATGAACTGCGTCGGGCCATTGAGCGCAACGAGTTCACACTGTCCTATCAGCCGAAGATCAGCCTGCTGACACATCGACTGGTCGGTGCCGAAGCGCTGATACGCTGGTCTCACCCCACCTACGGCGACGTCCCACCCGAGCGGTTTATTCAGCTGGCAGAAGAAAACGGCATGATCCTGCAAATCGGGGAATGGGTGCTCGATACCGCCTGCCGGCAATTGCACGAATGGAACCAGCGCTACGACGTGTTTGGCCCCTTGTCGGTAAACCTGGCCGGCGCCCAGTTGAGACAGACCACTCTCGTCAGCAAAATCGAACGGCTGCTGGTCCAGTACCAGCTGAAGCCGGGCTGTCTGCAGCTGGAGATCACCGAAAACTTCATCATGTCGCAGACCGAGGAAGCGCTAACCGTGCTGCATCGTTTGAAGAAACTCGGTGTGCAGCTGGCGATCGATGACTTCGGCACAGGCTATTCCTCGCTCAGTTATCTCAAGCGCCTGCCCTTGGACATCCTGAAGATTGACCAGTCCTTCGTGCGCGGGTTGCCCGACGATCCTCACGACGCCGCGATTGTCCGCGCGATAATCGCGCTGGGCCGCAGCATGCAACTGACGGTCATTGCAGAAGGCGTCGAAACCCTTGAACAACAGCAATTCCTGACCGACGAAGGCTGCGAACACATCCAGGGCTACCTCGTAAGCGTTCCTCTGCGCGCGGAGGAATTCTGCGCGACGTTTCTTCGTGCAACCGTTTCAGACTTTTCGGATAGCACAGCGCGTAAACCGTCGTTATAATCCGCCGCCTACTGAGGGCCTATAGCTCAGTTGGTTAGAGCAGGGGACTCATAATCCCTTGGTCCACGGTTCGAGTCCGTGTGGGCCCACCAAATAAAAAGCCGCGCATTGCGCGGCTTTTTTCGTTCTGCCAGACACACAACTGCGACCCAATCCCGTCAATCAATGACCACATGCGGCAAAAACCGGCTGCTGTCTTTGGTGATCAGACTGTCGTCTTCCCGAATCCCAATCCCCGATGCCGTATCCCCTACCATCCATGACCCGATCAGCGTGAAGCTGTCGCCAAAACGAGGCAACGGCGCGAACGCCTGGAGGATGTAGGGAGCATCGTTATAAGGGCCGTCTTCGAAAATGACCTGGTCGGTCGGGGTGCGAATTTCGATGTTGGCGCCTTCGCGGGAAAAGTACGGCTTGCGCACCCAGCCCTTCGGCACCGCTGATTGCGGGTCCGGGTCGACGAAGGATGGCAGCAGA
>NZ_DASVUM010000050.1:0-3594 GCF_036387035.1 Pseudomonas sp.
AGATTGCGCAAGGTGCGCATTTGCAGCCCGGAGCCGTTGGCGACCATGCTGCCGGCCACCCCCGAAGACAATACGTGGGTGGTCGACACCGGCAATCCGTACATGTCCGCCGCGCCAATGGTCAGCATCGCGACGACTTCCGCCGACGCCCCCTGGGCGTACGTCAGATGGGTTTTGCCGATCTTTTCACCGACGGTGATCACGATGCGTTTCCAGCCGACCATGGTGCCCAGGCCCAGCGCGATGGCAACCGCGACCTTCACCCACAACGGAATGAAGCGCGTCGCGGAGTCGATCTGCTGCTTGAACTGATCGACTTTGGCCTGAGTGTCCGCGTCGAAGTTGCCCACTTTGTTCTTGTCCATCACCCGAATGGCTTCGGACGTCAGGTACATGTCGTTGCGCACGTTGGCGGTGGCTTCTGCCGGCACTTTGGCCAGCGACCCATAACTGGCGACCTGATCGCCGATTTTGCCGGCCATCACGGCCAGCGCCGGGATCAAGTCGGGGGTCGCCTGTTTGTCACGGATGTAGATGGACAGGGTTTGGCGTGAGTCGGCCGGCGCGGGCAGCGGCGCCGCTTTGGTCAGGGCTTGTTGAGTGACCTGCGCGACCGCCGCGAACTGCACCGACTGGTCGGCCGGCATGGCGCGGTTCAGCGCGTAGGCCATCGGCAGCGTACCCACCAGAATCAGCATGATCAGGCCCATGCCTTTCTGGCCATCGTTTGAACCGTGGGCGAACGACACGCCGGTGCAGGTCAGGATCAACAGACCGCGGATCCAGATCGGCGGCGGCGTGTTGCCTTCCGGCGCTTTGTACAGCGCCCGGTTCTTCACGAACATGCGCAGCGCCAGCAGCAACAGGGCGGCGCAGGTGAAGCCGACCAGCGGCGAGAGCAGCAGTGAATAACCGACCTTGGTGGCCTGGGACCAGTCCACACCACTGGTGCCGTCACGGCCGTGCATCAACGCGTTGGCGATGCCGACGCCAATGATCGAGCCGATCAGCGTGTGGGAAGACGACGCTGGCAGGCCCAGCCACCACGTGCCGAGGTTCCACAGGATCGCCGCGATCAGCAGGGCGAAGATCATCGCGTAGCCCGCCGAGGAGCCGACTTGCAGGATCAGCTCGACCGGCAGCAGGGCAATGATGCCGAACGCCACAGCGCCGCTGGAAAACAGCACACCCAGAAAATTGAACGTTCCCGACCAGATCACGGCAAAGTTCGGCGGCAGGGAGTGGGTGTAGATGACCGTCGCGACGGCGTTGGCGGTGTCGTGGAAGCCGTTGACGAATTCAAAGCCCAGCGCGATGACCAGTGCGACGCCCAGCAGAATGAAAGGTGTCCAGGTCAGCACGACGGTACCCAGATCATCCATGTCCTGCTTAAGGCTGTAGCCGGTGTAGAACAGGCCCAGGACCAGCACGACAAAGAAGATCACCATCGTCAGCACGCCAGGCTTGCGCCCGAATTGAGAACTCAGCCCAAGTGCCGGTTGCCGAGCGCCTTGAGCCAGTGTAGGGGTTGCCATGGGGCACAGTCCTGTAGGGGAGGGATGGCGTCCATGATCATTACAAAATATGACAGAGATGCGACACAGGTCACGATTTGCGCGGACTTGCTCGCGAAGGTGCCACCCGCATGGCGATCAACCGCTCAATAATCCCGACGTTTGCGGAACGCCCACCGCCCGGCAATAAAGGTAAACGTCGCCACCAGCGCTACCAATACCCAGAAGCCATGGGGATCGGTCGCCAGCGGTATGCCGCCCACGTTCATGCCGAAGAACCCCGCGACGATGTTGATCGGCAACGCGAGCACGGTCACCACCGTCAGGGTGAACAGCGTGCGGCTGCTCTGTTCATTGAGGTTGGCGGCAATCTCTTCCTGCAAGAGTTTGATCCGTTCGCCGAGGGCGGTGAGGTCGCTGATGACCAGTGCCGACTCTTCGGTGGATTGCCGCAGCTCCTGCAAGTCGTCCTCCAGCAGCCAGTGCGGCGGTCGGTGCAGCAGTCGCATCAGCGAACCGGGCTCCAGGGCCAGCAGGCGTTGCAATCGCACCAGCACCCGACGCATGGCGCCCAGTTCCGTGCGGTTATTGCTCAGGCGTTGAGAGAGCAGTTGGTCTTCGATCTTATCGACGCTGGTGCTGGTTTTGCGCATGAACTGGGCCAGTACCTCGCTCTGATCACGCAGCAGGTGCGCCAGTAACTCCAGCGGCGAGCGAAAGGTTTCGCCCCGCTTGACCGAAGAACGCAACCGGTCCACCGAACGCAAAGGCTGATGGCGCGCGGAGATCATCAGGTGGCTGCGCACGCAGACCCACAAGGTGGCGATGTCGGTGGAGACGCGATTGAAGTCGAAGACCACGTCGTTGACCACCGCGAGCAGGGCCGAGTCTACGTGTTCGATGCGGGTAGAGCGTGAGCCTTCGTGCAGCGCTTCGAGAAATTCGTCAGGCAGGTCCAGGTGCGTTTTCAACCAGCGTTCGCAGCTGGCGTGGGTCAAGTTCAAGTGCAGCCAGATAAATTCATCCGGCGCGCCTGGCTGACGCAGGCATTCCAGCGCGGCCGTCGAGTCCAGCTCTCGGCCAGGCTCGCCGGGACGGAAGCGGAACCCGTACAGCAAGCCGAACAGATCGGAATCCTGATGGTGCGCGATGCGTTGATTCATGAAGGCTCGCAGACGGGGAGTGCCCATCAGGGCACGAGATCGAAGGCGGCATCATCGCAAGGGCTTTTGACAGTTTTGTGACGGCTAGAGTCAGGTCGAAGGCTTGTTCAGACCATTGACAGCCGCGACTTGCGCAGCGGCGCCGGCCATGAGGAATCAATCAGCAGCTCATCCTCAATCGACAGCTCGATGTTTACTGCGGCGGCGTTCAATTCCAGATGGTGCGGATTGACGGCCTTGGGAATGGCGATGACGCCGTCCTGACGCAGCACCCACGCCAGGCTGATTTGTGCCGGCGTGGCATCGTGGCGTTCGGCGACCTCGAGGATCGCAGGGTTCATCAGCAGATTGCCGGCCTGGCCGATCGGGCAGTACGCCATCAGCGGCATCCTGGCGGTCTGCATCCAGGGCAGCAGGTCGTATTCGATGCCGCGCTCTTCCGGGTTGTACAGCACTTGATTGGTGGCACACCCGCCGCCCAGGCCAAGGGCGTCCAGTTCAAGCAGGTCAGACACATCGAAATTTGACACGCCCCAACGGCCGATCTTGCCCGCTTCGCGCAGGCGCTCGAAGGCATCGACGGTTTCTTCAAGGGGGTATTGGCCGGCCCAGTGCAGCAAGTACAGATCGATGTGATCAGTCTTCATGCGCTTGAGGCTGCGCTCGCACGCTGCCGGAATGCCTGCCCGGCTGGCATTGTGCGGGTAGACCTTGCTCACCAGCACCACTTCGTCGCGACGCCCGGCAATCGCCTCGCCGACGACCGATTCAGCGCCGCCCTCAGCGTACATCTCGGCGGTATCGATCAGCGTCAGGCCCAGGTCGATGCCCAGTTGCAGCGCCTCGACTTCCGCCTCGAACTGATGGCGATCCTCCCCCATGTGCCAGGTGCCCTGACCGATAACGGGGACGGTTTT
>NZ_DASVUM010000051.1:0-6973 GCF_036387035.1 Pseudomonas sp.
CTTCTCGATCATGACGCAAGCCCTGACGTTCGCCGGCATGCTGCTGTTCTTTCGCAACGAAACCGGTTTTGGCGGCAATAACGGCTTCACCAACTTTCGCAGCATTCTGGGTTTCAGCATCACGTCCCAAGGCACTCGCGCGGTGTTGTTTCTGCTCACGGTGGCGTTGCTGGCAGGCAGCCTGTTCGTCGGCTGGCGGCTGGCGCGCAGCAAGTTCGGCCGCGTATTAACCGCCGTGCGCGATGCGGAGAACCGCTTGATGTTCTGCGGCTACGACCCGCGCGGCTTCAAACTGTTTGTCTGGGTGTTGAGTGCCGTGTTATGCGGCCTGGCCGGCGCGCTGTATGTGCCGCAGGTCGGCATCATCAACCCGAGCGAAATGTCGCCGACCAACTCCATCGAAGCGGCTGTGTGGGTGGCGCTGGGTGGTCGCGGGACGTTGATCGGTCCACTGCTAGGCGCCGGGCTGGTCAACGGCATGAAGAGCTGGTTCACCGTGGCCTTCCCTGAATACTGGCTGTTCTTCCTGGGTGCGCTGTTCATCGTCGTGACGCTGTACCTGCCCAAAGGCGTGATCGGCCTGATCAAGAAAAGGAGCGAGCAATGAAGAGCACGCCGACGCCCGCGTTTGATCCGGTGCTCGACCCGAACAGCGATGCCGGCACCAGCCGCGACGCCATCGGTCTCGGTCAGGCCGCGGGCAAGGGACTGAACACCTTGCACGGCACGATCCTGACGCTTGAAGACATCAGCGTCAGCTTCGACGGATTCAAGGCCCTCAACGATCTCAATCTGTACATCCGTGTCGGTGAATTGCGCTGCATCATCGGCCCGAACGGCGCCGGCAAGACCACCCTCATGGACGTGATTACCGGCAAGACCCGTCCCAGTCACGGCAAGGCCTGGTTTGGGGAAACCCTGGACCTGACCAAGATGAGCGAAGTGCAGATCGCCCAGTCCGGGATCGGGCGCAAGTTTCAGAAACCCACGGTGTTCGAAGCGCTGAGCGTGTTCGAGAACCTGGAGCTGGCGCAAAAGACCGACAAGTCGGTGTGGGCCAGCCTGCGGGCGAAGCTCAACGGTGAACAGCGCGACCGCATCGATGAAGTGCTGGACACCATTCGCCTGACCGCGTCGATGTCACGCCCCGCCGGGCTGTTGTCCCACGGCCAAAAGCAGTTTCTGGAGATCGGTATGTTGCTGGTCCAGGACCCGCAGCTTTTGTTGCTCGACGAGCCTGTTGCCGGCATGACCGACGCCGAAACCGAGTTCACCGCCGAGCTGTTCAAGGGCCTGGCCGGCAAGCATTCCTTAATGGTGGTCGAGCACGACATGGGGTTCGTTGGCACCATCGCTGACCACGTCACTGTGCTGCACCAGGGCAGCGTACTGGCGGAAGGATCGCTGGAAGACGTGCAGGCGGATGAGCGGGTCATTGAGGTGTATCTGGGGCGGTGAACCTCCGACTGCTGATCGTTCCCTCGCTCCGCGTGGGAACGCATCCGGTGACGCTCCGCGACACCAAGCAGACGCAGAGCGTCTGATGCGGCGTTACCACGCAGAGCGTGGGAACGATCATAGGATTTCTTGAGAAACTGGCCATGCTCCAAGTCGAAAAGCTCCACCAATATTACGGCGGCAGCCACATCCTTCGGGGGCTTTCGTTTGACGTAAAAATCGGCGAAGTCACTTGCCTGCTCGGCCGCAACGGTGTGGGCAAGACCACATTGTTGAAAGTGCTGATGGGGCTGCTGCCTGCCAAAGAGGGCGTGGTGCAGTGGGAAGGCAAACCGATCACCGGTTTCAAGCCGCACCAGCGCGTGCATTCGGGCATTGCCTACGTGCCCCAGGGCCGGGAGATTTTCGGCCGCCTGACCGTAGAGGAAAACCTGTTGATGGGCCTCTCGCGCTTCCCCGGCGCCGAGGCCAAAGAGGTTCCGCCGTTCATCTACGAGCTGTTCCCGGTGCTGCTGCAGATGAACCATCGGCGCGGCGGCGACCTGTCCGGCGGTCAGCAGCAACAGCTGGCGATCGGACGCGCCCTGGCCAGTCGCCCTCGCCTGCTGATTCTCGACGAGCCTACCGAAGGCATTCAGCCTTCGGTGATCAAGGAAATCGGCGCAGTGATCAAGAAGCTCGCCGCCCGCGGCGACATGGCCATCTTGCTGGTCGAGCAGTTCTATGACTTCGCCGCCGAGCTGGCGGATCAATACATCGTGATGTCGCGCGGCGAGATCGTTCAGCAAGGCCGGGGCGGCAATATGGAGGCCGAGGGCGTTCGGGGTCTGGTCACCATTTAATGCGCCGATCAGCTAAGGTACGGACCTTCGATAAAACGATAATCGACTTATGAATCTTCCTGCTCACACCGCGTTGTTCACGCCCAGCTGGCACGCCGAGCTGGAGCTGGCGTATGGCCGTTTCGGCGACAGCACGCGCCCCACGCAACGGCGCCACAAAGGCCCGTTGCGTGTGCAAAAGCATTTGTACGCCGAAGGCCCGCAGGTCTGCCAGCACATCATCGTTCACCCGCCGGGCGGCATTGCCGGCGGCGATCGGCTGGACATCGGCGCTAGCGTCGGCGCCAATGCCTGGGCGCAACTGACCAGCCCGGGCGCGGCAAAGTGGTACCGTGCGGCCGGTCCGGCCTATCAGCAGTTGCACATCAAGGTCGCTGCAGGGGGCACGCTGGAGTGGTTGCCCCAGGAGAGCATCGTTTTCAGCGAAGCCAAGGCTGAACTGACCACGCAGATCGATCTGGAGGGCGACGCCCGGCTGTTCTATTGGGACGTAGTGGCGCTGGGTCGGCCGGCCAGCAACGAGCGTTTTGATCAGGGCCACTTTCAGGCGCATCTGGATATTCGGCGCGACGGCCAGTTGCTGTGGCACGAACGACAGCGCGTCGTCGGCGGCGACGGCTTGCTGGATTCGCCCATCGGGCTTGACGGCAAACCGGTGTTCGCGACGCTGATCGTGACCGGGGAGATTGACGCCGACTTGATGGAGCGCTGCCGGGCGCTGGCCGAACATTCGCCCGTGCGCGGCGACCTGAGCCAGTTGCCCGGCCTGGTCATTGCCCGGTGCCTCGCTGACGAAGCGCTACATGCAAGGGCCTGGCTGATGGAGTTATGGAAACTGTTGCGCCCTGCCCTGTTGGGCCGTGAAGCACTGGCACCGAGGATCTGGAGTACCTAGATGACACTGGTCCTCCGTAGGAGCGTGGCTTGTCCCGCGATCGGCGACGCAGTCGTCGTAAAACCGGCCAATGCGATCTTCCTGATATTTCTAAGGATGGCCATGACCGCCGCTTCGCGTCAGATCGCGGGACAAGCCACGCTCCGGCGATTTCTTTATTCGGAACTTAAAAACGGAAAACCCATGGATCTGACCCCACGCGAAAAAGACAAGATGCTGATCTTCACCGCAGGACTGGTCGCCGAGCGGCGACTGGCACGCGGTTTGAAGCTCAACTACCCGGAAGCGATGGCGTTCATTTCCGCCGCCCTGCTGGAAGGTGCACGCGACGGCCAGACGGTCGCGGACCTTATGCACTACGGCACCACCTTGCTGACCCGCGAGCAGGTGATGGAAGGCATCCCGGAAATGATCCCGGAAATTCAGGTCGAGGCCACCTTTCCCGATGGCACCAAACTGGTCACCGTGCATCAGCCCATCGCCTGAGCGACTCATTTGAAACAGCCACACAGGAACACGTGGAAACGAACATGACTTATTCGATTCGTGACGCATTGCTGACGGACATGCCGGCCGTCCTCGCCATCTACAACGACGCCGTGCTCAACACCACGGCAATCTGGAATGAACAACCGGTGGACCTCGCCAACCGCGAAGCATGGTTCGCCGCGCGCCAGTCCCAGGCGTACCCGATTCTGGTTGCGGTCGACGACCACGATCAGGTGCTGGGGTATTCATCGTTCGGTGACTGGCGCCCGTTCGAAGGGTTTCGCCACACCGTCGAACATTCGGTTTACGTGCGTGCCGATCAACGCGGCAACGGCTTGGGTCCGCTGCTGCTGAAGGCGCTGATCGAACGTGCCCGCGGCTGCGACAAGCACATGATGGTGGCGGCAATCGAAAGCGGGAATGCCGCGTCGATTTACTTGCATCAGCGCGAAGGTTTCACCACTACAGGGCAGATGCCCCAGGTCGGTACCAAATTCGGCCGTTGGCTAGACTTGACCTTCATGCAGCTGGACCTGTCGCCCGGCGCCTCTGCCCCGCCCTCGCAAGCGCCCGGCCTCCAGCCAGTCGCCTGAGTTTTCATTCAGAAAGGATTTCGCGCCATGAATGCCGCCCACTTACGCCGTGTCACACCGGAAAGTTTTGCGCACTACCGCCCAGGTCTGGTGGCGCTGTTGCTGGACGCCGTTCAGCACGGTGCCTCGGTCGGGTTCATCGCCGACCTCGGCGCTGAAGAGGCCGCCCGCTGGTGGGACGGCGTCACGGCCGAGGTCGAGCAGGGCCATGTGCTGCTGTGGGTGGTGGCAGAGGAAGACCAAGTGCTGGCAACGGTGCAGCTCGGGCTGTGCCAGAAGGCCAACGGACTGAACCGTGCCGAGGTGCAAAAGTTGCTGGTGCTCAGTCAGGCGCGCCGGCGCGGGCTGGCGACGCAGCTGATGACAGCGGTGGAACACGCGGCGCAGCAGCACGCGCGTGGGCTTTTGTACTTGGACACGCTGACGGGTTCCGATGCCGAAGATTTCTATCGCGCGCTGGGTTACGAGCTGTCCGGCCTGCTGCCGGACTACGCTTGCAACCCCGACGGCGAATACAAGGCCACGGCCATTTACTTCAAGTTACTGTCGAGGAAGAGCTCATGATTCCTGGTGAATACCAGATCCAGCCCGGCGACATCGAGCTCAACGCCGGTCGCCGCACCATTACCCTTAGCGTTGCCAACAGCGGCGACCGGCCGATTCAGGTCGGCTCGCATTTCCATTTTTTCGAAACCAACGACGCCCTGGCGTTCGATCGTGCCGCCAGCCGAGGCATGCGTTTGAACATCCCGGCCGGCACCGCCGTGCGCTTCGAGCCGGGGCAGGCGCGGGAAGTGGAGCTGGTGGACTTGGCCGGTCTGAGGCGGGTCTTCGGGTTTGCCGGAAGAGTCATGGGTGAACTGTAGAACGCGCTCACCTTCCAGCCAGGTCAAGCTGCAAGCGCCAAGCTACAAGCACAGCAGTCCGTGGCGTACACAATTTCGCTTTTACTTGCAGCTTGCCGCTTGCCGCTTGCCGCTCTGATTCGGGGAACGAAGAATGAAGATTAGCCGACAAGCCTACGCCGACATGTTCGGCCCCACTGTTGGCGACCGTGTGCGCCTGGCCGACACCGAGCTGTGGGTCGAGGTCGAGAAGGATTTCACCGTCTACGGCGAGGAAGTGAAGTTCGGCGGCGGCAAGGTGATTCGTGACGGCATGGGCCAGGGCCAAGGCCTCGCTGCCGAGGTCGTCGACACATTGATCACCAACGCGCTGATCATCGATCACTGGGGCATCGTCAAAGCCGACGTCGGCCTCAAGGACGGGCGCATCGCGGCCATCGGCAAAGCCGGCAACCCGGACATCCAGCCCGGTGTGACCATCGCCATCGGTGCCGCAACGGAGGTCATCGCTGGCGAAGGCATGATCCTCACTGCTGGCGGCGTCGACACGCACATCCACTTCATCTGCCCGCAACAGATCGAAGAAGCACTGATGAGCGGCGTCACCACCATGATTGGCGGCGGCACCGGCCCGGCGACGGGCACCAACGCGACCACGGTCACGCCCGGCAAATGGCACATGATGCGCATGCTGCAGGCCGCTGAAGCGTTCCCCATGAACATCGGTTTCACCGGCAAAGGCAACGTCAGCTTGCCCGAGCCACTCGTTGAGCAGGTCAAGGCCGGCGCCATCGGCCTCAAGCTGCATGAAGACTGGGGCACCACGCCTGCGGCCATCGACAATTGCCTGACCGTCGCCGATCAGTACGACGTTCAAGTGGCGATCCACACCGACACGCTGAATGAATCCGGCTTCGTCGAAACCACCCTGGCGGCGTTCAAGAATCGTACGATTCACACCTACCACACCGAAGGTGCAGGCGGCGGCCATGCCCCTGACATCATCAAGGCCTGCGGCTTCGCCAATGTGCTGCCGAGTTCGACCAACCCGACGCGGCCGTTTACCCGCAACACCATCGACGAGCATCTGGACATGCTCATGGTCTGCCATCACCTGGACCCAAGCATTGCCGAGGACGTCGCCTTCGCCGAGAGCCGCATTCGTCGCGAAACCATTGCCGCCGAGGACATTCTTCACGATTTGGGCGCGTTCTCCATGCTCAGCTCGGACAGCCAGGCCATGGGCCGCGTCGGCGAAGTGATCATGCGCACGTGGCAGACGGCCGACAAGATGAAACGCCAGCGCGGCCCGTTGCCGGGTGATGGCGAAGGCAACGACAACTTCCGCGCCAAACGCTACATCGCCAAATACACCATCAACCCGGCCATCACCCACGGCATCAGCCATGAGGTGGGCTCGGTGGAAGTGGGCAAATGGGCGGACCTGGTGCTCTGGCGCCCGGCCTTTTTTGGCGTGAAGCCGACGCTGATCCTCAAGGGCGGCTCGATTGCTGCGAGCCTGATGGGCGACGCCAACGCGTCGATTCCGACCCCGCAACCTGTCCACTACCGTCCGATGTTCGCCAGCTACGGCAGCGCGTTGCATGCCAGCAGCCTGACCTTTATCAGCCAGGCGGCCTACGATGCCGGCGTTCCGGAAGAGTTGGGCTTAAAGAAACAGATCGGCGTGGTCAAAGGCTGCCGCAACGTGACCAAGGCAGACCTGATTCACAACGACTACCTGCCAAACATCGACGTCGACCCGCAGACGTATCAGGTCAAGGCCGACGGCGTGCTGTTGTGGTGCGAACCGGCCGACGTGCTGCCGATGGCGCAGCGGTATTTTCTGTT
>NZ_DASVUM010000052.1:0-11037 GCF_036387035.1 Pseudomonas sp.
ACTCGAACTCGCGACCCCGACCTTGGCAAGGTCGTGCTCTACCAACTGAGCTATTCCCGCAATGGCGTCCCCTAGGGGACTCGAACCCCTGTTACCGCCGTGAAAGGGCGGTGTCCTAGGCCACTAGACGAAGGGGACACGCTACAACATTCACTCCCTGCTACGCTCTGCTGTGTGCTTTACGCTGCAAGTGGCGCGCATTCTATGGATGGATATAGGGGTCGTCAACCCCCCAGTGAAAATATATTCAAATCAATGACTTCGCCCTCTATTTAGGCAATGAGCGGCCGATACACAAGTGTCAGCCGCCATGGGCAATACCAGGCGAAGCGACAGGACCATCTTCCCGCGATAGTGGATAGCCACTACACTCGCGCAAATTACTTGATTGAGGCTTGTGCGGTGACACCACTCATTATCACCCTGTTCGTCATAGCAGGCATCGTGCTCCTCATAGCCTTCGGCTACCTGAATCATGTTGCTGAAGGCAAAAAGGTCGAGCGTGCGCGAAGCCTGGTCGAGCTCAACGACCGACTGCGTCGCTGCAGCGAGCTGTCCGAAACGTTCCCCGGCCAGCTAATGACGCCGGCGCTCAAGCTGCTGCTGGTCCGCCTGGAACTGAACGTGGTCAAGCGTCTGATCGCGCTTGAAAGAAGGAACAACCCGAACCTTCAGGAACGCCAGACTGAACTCGAAGCGCTGGTCGCCAAAGGTGATGCCATCACCGTCAGCAACCCGGCCAGCCCGATTCAGACCGAAGCCAAGGCCAAGGACGTGCGCTTCCTTTTAGAAGCCATGCACGGTCAGATCACGCGGGCGGCCCACGACGGTTTCCTGCAAACGGCTGAAGCCAAGCACTGGATTCGCGAAATCCGCAACATGCTGGTCCTGCTGCACATCGAGTTCTTCAACAACCTGGGCCAGCACGCGCTGAATCAGGAACAGCCGGGTCAGGCGCGTCTGGCCTTCGAGCGGGGCGTTCAATACCTGAAAAACCAGCCTGAGCCGGCGCCGTGGAAAACTCACTTGCAGGCCATGGAGCGTCAACTGGCCCGAGCCAACTCCATGGTGCTGGACACCATCGCGCCGAGCGAAGACGACAACAACGAGCTGACCGAAGGCTTGAGAGTCGTGGACGCGGATGCAGAGTGGAAAAAGAAGGCCATCTACGACTGATGGCTGACGCCTGACGCACCGCGAAGCACGGTGCGTCAGGCGTCAGGGCTTCACTTCAGCAATCGGTTGCTTTCAAAAAGATCGCCGCCAGCGTTTCAATCCCCGCCTGATCCTCTTCACTGAAACGCCCGACACTCGGGCTGTCCAGATCCAGAACGCCAATCAACCGGCCGTCCTTTATAAGTGGCACCACCACCTCACTGTTGGAAGCGCTGTCGCAGGCGATGTGCCCGGGAAACTCATGGACGTCGTGCACGCGCTGGGTTTTACGGCTTTGCGCGGCAGTGCCGCAAACGCCCTTGCCAAACGGGATACGCACGCAGGCAATCTGGCCCTGGAACGGGCCGAGCACCAGCTCTTCATTGCGGTTGAGGTAGAAGCCCGCCCAGTTCAAGTCGTCGAGCTGGGTATAAAGGAAGGCTGAAAACTGCGCAGCGTTGGCGATGAAATCGCGCTCGTCTGCCAGCAGGGATTCCAGTTGTGCAGCGAGCAGGCGATAGCCATCAAGGCCCTCCCCTGCGGCATTCAAATCGATCATGCATCTTGCTCCAGCATTTTCAAACCCACCCAGTAGCGGGCGAATTGATAGGCGCAACGCCCGTTGCGGTTGCCACGGCCGGTCGCCCAGCGCACGGCGTGAATCTCCAGTGTTTCATCGCGCTGCCATTGCAGGCCGGCCTTGGTCGCGAGCTCGCCGATCCAGTGCTCCACCACGTCCAGGAAATGCTCCTGAGTGAACGGATAGAACGACAGCCAGAGGCCGAAACGGTCGGACAGCGCGATCTTGTCCTCCACCGCTTCGCTCGGGTGAATCTCGCCGTCGTCACCACGCTGCCAATGGGCGTTGTCGCTTTCTTTCTCCGGCACCAGATGGCGGCGGTTGGACGTGGCATATAGAAGGACGTTGTCCGGGGCCTGCTCCAGCGAACCGTCGAGCACGCTCTTGAGCACGCGGTAGTCGCCTTCTCCGGATTCGAACGACAGGTCATCGCAGAACAACACGAAGCGCTGCGGCAGCTTTTGCAGTTGCTCGACCACGCGCGGCAGATCGCCCAGGTGGTCCCGCTCAATCTCGATGAGGCGCAGGCCGGCCTTGGCGTGCTCGGCCAGCAACGCGCGCACCAGCGACGACTTGCCCGTGCCACGGGAACCCCATAGCAAGGCATGGTTGGCCGGCAGGCCGTCGATGAACTGCTGCGTATTGCGGCCCAGTTGCTCACGCTGACGGTCGACGCCGATGAGGTCTGAAAGGCGCATGTCCAGCGTCACCTCAAGCGGCATCAGGTAACCGCTACGGCCTTCGTGAACCCAGCGCGCCGCCAGCGTCGTTTCCCAGTCCACCGGCTGTCGCACGGCAGGCAACAGGGGCTCGAGACGCGCCAGTACCGACTCGGCGCGTTCCAGAAATGCATTCAATCGAGAATCCACGGTTTCTCCTTGATTTAACGGGTTAACGCCCGGCCACGATCAGCTATGCTTGGCTCGCGACGGACACAAGAAGTGACAGTGCCTTTTATGGATATAGCGATCACCCACCGGCTGTCATTCAAACAGGCCCGTTTGACTGTGCTGATCGGCTTTATATTGGGCACGCTGCTCAGTCTGTTTCAGATTGCGCTCGATTATGCCAGCGAAGACGCCTCCATCAATCGTGAAATTCGCTCGTTGCTGCAAATCAGTCACAACCCCGCCTCCCGCATTGCCTACAACCTCGACGCTGAACTGGCGCAAGAGCTCACCCTCGGCCTGCTGCACTCCCCCGCCGTGGTCGGCGCGCAGTTGACCGATAACAACAACGTCCAGCTGGCTGCCGTGTCGCGACCGTTGGCGCAGAGCCGCTACAGAATGGTGAGTGATTTCCTCTTTGGCGGGAGCCGGCAGTTCGAAGACGTGCTGCACCTGGACCACATCCCCAATGAGTCGATCGGCATCCTGCACCTGGACGTCGACACCTTCGCCTTTGGCAGCCATTTTTTGCAGCGGGCCGTGGTCACGCTGGTTAACGGCTTCATACGCAGCCTGGTACTGGCCGGCATATTGCTGGCGCTGTTTTACTTCACCCTGACCAAGCCGCTGACGGGCATGATCCGTGCCCTGTCGGCACGTGACCCGCGCAGCCCCATCCAACCCCCGGTGCCTTGCCCGCGCGGCCATGAACATGACGAAATCGGCGTCCTGGTGGCAGTCACCAATCGTCAGTTCGAGAGCGTTGCCAGTGAGTTCGCGCGGCGGCGAGCGGCGGAAAACCGGCTCACCGAACACCTCAACGAACTGGAAGACATCGTCTCCGCGCGCACCAATCAGCTCGAGTCCAGCAACGCCCGGCTCAGCCAGTCCAACGAAGAACTGCAGATCGCACGCAGCACGGCGCTGGACATGGCCCATGCACGGTCGGCGTTTCTGGCGCACATGAGCCATGAAATCCGAACGCCACTCAATGGTCTGCTGGGCATGCTCGCGTTGTCCCTCGATGGCCCGCTGAGCGCAGAGCAGCGCCAGCAGCTGTCGATTGCCCATGACTCGGGCAAGGTGCTGGTCGAGCTGCTCAACGATATTCTCGACCTGTCGAAATTCGACGCCGGCCAGGTGGAGCTTGAGCGCATTCCGTTCGACCTGGCTGCACTGATCGAAGACACCGCCAGCCTGTTGTCGCAGAATGCGGCGCCGAACGTCGAACTCACCTGTCTGATCGACCCGCGCTTTCCGGCGTCCGTGCTGGGTGACCCGACCCGGGTCCGGCAGATCGTCAGCAACCTGTTGTCGAACGCGCTGAAATTCACCCGCGCCGGACGCGTGGATGTGCGCCTCGGTCAGCACGGCGGTCAGGTGCGCATCGAGGTGTGTGACACCGGTATCGGAATCGCGCAGGACGCGCAGGCGAAGATCTTCCAGCCCTTCACTCAGGCCGAAGCGGCGATCACCCGGCAGTATGGCGGTACCGGTCTGGGCCTGACGCTGACCCATAACCTGACCGATGCCATGAACGGGCAGTTGAGTATTGATTCCACCGTTGGCGTCGGCAGCCGCTTTTGCGTGGACCTGCCACTGCCGGCCCACACGCCTGCGCTGAAATGGCCACTGCTGAAAGGTAAAGTGCTGGTGGCCAGCGAGGCGGACAGCGGGTTGCTGGAGATGCTGAGTCGACAGCTGCCGGAGTGGGGCGTCACGTGTCAGCTACTGGCCGAAGGCGCGCCACCCGATGCCGATGCCGACCTGTTGATCACTGATTGCCCGCAGTGCCTGGTGGCTATACGCGAGGCGAGTGCGGTGCCGGTGTTGCTGGTGACGGCGTACGGCAACTTCATGCCCGGCGAGCAGGTGGAGGCCTTGGCACCGCTGCAACAGCAGGCGCGGCCGTTGCCGCGCACTGTGCTGCATCAGAGCCTCGAGCGCATTCTCAGCGCCGACGGTCAGACCGGTCTCAGCCAGGAACAGGGCGACCCCTCCCCCAGCCATCGGGCGCGCATTCTGCTGGTAGAGGACAACCCGGTGAATCAGTTGGTGGCGAAGGGCATGCTGGGCAAGCTCGGTTGCGATGTGGTGGTCAGCAGCAACGGCGCCGAAGCACTGCAACAGCTTGAACAGGAACACTTCGATCTGGTGCTGATGGACTGCAACATGCCGGTGATGAACGGCTACGATGCCACGCGCCGGATCAGGGAGAACGCCCGCTGGGCGGATCTGCCCATCATCGCACTGACGGCTAATGCTATGCCTGAAGAGCGCGAGCACTGCAAGGCCGCAGGCATGAGCGACTACCTGGCCAAACCGTTTCGTCGCGAAGAGTTGATGGCCTTGCTGGATCAGTGGATCCCCGTGGAGCAGCCGCACTGAAAGCGGCTTCGATCAGCCGGCCGCTTGCTCTTTCAGCAGCGCTTCGATGTCGGCTTTGATGTCTTCCGGCTTGGACAACGGCGCGTAGCGTTTGACCAGCTTGCCGTCGCGGCCGACCAGAAACTTGGTGAAGTTCCACTTGATGCCTTGGGAACCGAGCAGCCCCGGCGCACGTTTTTTGAGCTGCACGAACAGCGGATGAGCATGGCTGCCGTTGACGTCGATCTTCTTGAACAAGGGAAAGGTCACGCCGTAGTTCAACTCACAAAATTCTGAAATCGCCCCTTCGTTACCCGGCTCCTGCTTGCCGAACTGGTTGCAGGGAAAGCCCAGCACTACCAGGCCGCGATCCTTGTAGCCCTGCCAGAGTTCTTCAAGCCCCTTGTATTGTGGCGTAAACCCGCACTTGCTGGCGGTGTTCACCACCAGCACCGCCCTGCCGCCAAAATCGGCCAGGGTCTTTTGCTCGCCTTTGATCGTTTGCACCGGAATGTTCAGCAATTCGTCGCTCATGGCGATGCCTCGAAGGAGTAAACCGCAACGCTAGCGCGCCATTGTCCGGCGCGCCATCCCATTGTTGCCCGTGATAGGCCTGCATCAGGCGTTGCGTGGCACCAGGTCCAGGCACACGGAGTTGATGCAATAGCGTAGACCGGTTGGGGCGGGTCCATCAGGGAATACGTGGCCCAGGTGCGCATCGCATTTGCTGCAGACCACCTCGGTGCGGATCATGCCGTGGCTGACGTCGCGCACTTCGACCACCGCGCTGCCTTCCAGCGGCTCGTAAAAGCTTGGCCAGCCGCAGCCTGAGTCGAACTTGGTCTTGGAATCGAACAATGGTTCGTTACAGCAGATGCAGTGGTAAACGCCGTCGGTCTTGGTGTCGTTGTATTTGCCGCTGAAGGGGCGTTCCGTGCCCTTGAGCCGGCAGACGTTGTACTGCTCCGGATCAAGCATCGCTTTCCATTCTTCAAGGGTTTTATCCAGCTTTTCCACGGGTAAACCTCCACAATTGAAAAAGCCCGAACTGTGTCTTTTCCACGGATCGGGTGGCACGTATGATTGCGCCTTCGTTGGGCGCCAGTCTGTCACCCGCGTTTGTCGCATACAAACCCATTTTGATGGCGTCATGCTCAGCGGTCTGCGCGTCTTCACACAGCAGACCGTCTCTTTTCGGGACCAATCACCATGCAGTTCAGCAAATCGAACAAGCTCGCCAACGTCTGCTACGACATTCGCGGGCCAGTGCTCAAGCACGCCAAGCGCCTGGAAGAGGAAGGCCATCGCATCCTCAAGCTGAACATCGGCAACCCGGCGCCGTTTGGTTTCGAGGCGCCGGACGAAATCCTCCAGGACGTCATCCGCAACCTGCCCATGGCCCAGGGTTACAGCGACTCCAAAGGCCTGTTCAGCGCGCGCAAGGCGGTGATGCAGTACTACCAGCAGAAGCAGGTCGAAGGTGTCGGCATCGAAGACATCTACCTGGGCAACGGCGTCTCCGAACTGATCGTGATGTCGATGCAGGCCCTGCTCAACAACGGCGATGAAGTGCTCGTGCCTGCGCCGGACTATCCGTTGTGGACCGCCGCCGTGGCATTGTCCGGCGGCAACCCGGTGCATTATCTGTGCGACGAGCAAGCCAACTGGTGGCCGGATCTGGACGACATCAAGGCCAAGATCACGCCGAACACCAAAGCCATGGTGATCATCAACCCGAACAACCCGACCGGCGCCGTGTATTCCCGCGAAGTCTTGCTAGGGATGCTTGAGATTGCCCGTCAGCACAATCTGGTGGTGTTCTCCGACGAAATCTACGACAAGATCCTCTACGACGACGCCGTGCACATTTGCACCGCCTCGCTGGCACCGGATCTGCTGTGCCTGACCTTCAACGGGCTGTCGAAATCCTACCGCGTGGCGGGCTTCCGCTCTGGCTGGATCGCCATTTCCGGCCCCAAGCACAACGCGCAGAGTTACATCGAAGGCATCGACATCCTGGCGAACATGCGCCTGTGCGCGAACGTCCCGAGCCAGCACGCGATCCAGACGGCACTGGGCGGCTATCAGAGCATCAACGACCTGATCCTGCCGCCGGGCCGACTCCTGGAACAGCGCAACCGGACTTGGGAATTACTCAACGATATCCCTGGCGTCAGTTGCGTGAAGCCGATGGGGGCGTTGTATGCCTTTCCGCGGATCGACCCGAAGGTCTGCCCGATCCACAACGACGAGAAGTTTGCGCTGGACCTGCTGCTTTCGGAAAAGCTGCTGATCGTTCAGGGCACCGCGTTCAACTGGCCGTGGCCGGACCACTTCCGCGTCGTGACGCTGCCGCGTGTGGATGACCTGGAACAGGCCATTGGTCGTATCGGCAATTTCCTGAAGACCTACAAGCAGTAATGCTGCTTGCTGCAGGAGCCGGCTTGCTGGCGAACGCGGTCGATCAGTGACGACGATGTACCTGACGCACCGGGTTCGCCAGCAAGCCGGCTCCTACGGTTTCGAGCCCCATCGCTCTGCCCTCACCCTCGCGCCGACGGCTCTTATTGCCGGGGCGATGCCAGACGACACAGTTTGAAATGATCGCCCGGTTGAATACGCCCTGACATCACCTTATATACCCCCGCAGTACGTTACATATTCTTCCCGAGGAGACACTTTTAACCATGATGCGCATTTTGCTGTTTTTGGCCACTAACCTTGCGGTCGTGCTGATTGCCAGCATCACCCTGAGCCTTTTTGGCTTCAACGGGTTTATGGCGGCCAATGGGGTTGATCTGAACCTCAATCAGCTGCTGATCTTCTGCGCTGTGTTCGGTTTCGCCGGTTCGCTGTTCTCACTGTTCATTTCCAAATGGATGGCGAAGATGAGCACGGGCACCGAGATCATTACCCAACCTCGTACCCGTCATGAGCAATGGCTGCTGCAAACCGTGGAACAACTGTCCCGCGATGCGGGCATCAAGATGCCTGAAGTCGGTATCTTCCCGGCCTACGAGGCCAACGCGTTTGCTACCGGCTGGAACAAGAACGATGCGCTGGTCGCGGTCAGCCAGGGCCTGCTGGAGCGTTTCTCGCCCGATGAAGTGAAGGCCGTGCTGGCCCACGAAATCGGCCACGTTGCCAACGGCGACATGGTGACGCTGGCGCTGGTACAGGGCGTGGTTAACACCTTCGTCATGTTTTTCGCACGGATCATCGGCAACTTCGTCGACAAGGTGATTTTCAAGAACGAAGAAGGCCGCGGCATCGCCTTCTACATCGCGACCATCTTCGCCGAGATCGTGCTGGGCTTCCTGGCCAGCGCCATCGTCATGTGGTTCTCGCGCAAGCGTGAATACCGCGCCGATGACGCCGGTGCGCGCCTCGCAGGTACTGGCGCAATGATCAGCGCCTTGCAGCGCCTGCGCTCGGAACAGGGCGTTCCGGTGCAAATGCCTGAGAGCATGACCGCGTTTGGCATCAACGGTGGTTTGAAGCACGGCCTGGCCGGGCTGTTCATGAGCCACCCGCCGCTGGAAGAGCGCATCGAGGCGCTTCGTCGCCGCGGCTGATTGCTAGAAAGCTGCAACGAGAAAGGGCGACGTGAAGTCGCCCTTTTCTTTTGTACTCGGTTCTTTGCGCTGCGCTAGCGCCGATACAGCCGATACGCGTATTCCATCAGGGACGTGGCCCCGGCCTGCTTGAATTTCGCTCCCTGCTCCAGCACGTCCAGGTCCGCGACCCGTTTGACCCGCCAATCCGGGGACAAAAGCTGTAGCACCTCATCCTCGTCCACCGAGAACGGTGGGCCGGCAATCAGCGACTGATCGTAATCAAGCGTCACCAACAAGCCGCAGGCGTCTTTGGACAGCAGATGATTGAGCTGTCGGATGTAACGCCAGCGCAGGTCGGGTGGCAGCGCGATCAGGGCGGCACGGTCGTAGAACGCGGTGCAATCGCCCACGTCTTCGGGCTTGAGCGCGAAGAAGTCGCCGCACCAGATCTCGCAACCCTCCGCGCGATAGCGTTTAAGCTCGCCGTGGGGCTCAATTACAGGCTGCAAGCCGTTTTCGCTGAAGAAGCCGGCGACCGCTGTTTCTGACAACTCCGCGCCCACCACGTGAAACCCCTGATTGATGAGCCAGAGCATGTCGATGCTTTTGCCGCACAACGGCACCAGAACACGCTCCCCCGGCACTGCGGTGAGTTCTGGCCACAGCCGCAACAGGTGTGAATTCACCGACGCCTGATTGAAACCGATCTGATTGATCGCCCAACGCTCATGCCAAAACCCCGGCTCCATAGACACTCCTGATATACCGATCAAAACGGACGAAAACTTATATTAGATTTAGATTGATGAGCTGCCTGATCATGCAGCTCATCTTATACGCTCAGGACACTGCAAATGCTCCCTAGCCTGTTCATTTCCCACGGCTCGCCGATGCTTGCGCTTGAACCGGGTGAGAGCGGCCCGGCGCTGGCGCGTCTGGCGGCTTCGCTGCCACGGCCTGCGGCTATTGTGATTGTCTCGGCCCATTGGGAAAGCAACGAGCTGCTGGTCAACGGCAACCCGCAGCCGGAGACCTGGCATGACTTCGGCGGCTTCCCGCCCGAACTCTTCGCCGTGCAGTACCCCGCACCTGGCCTGCCGGCGCTAACGCATCGCGTGCTGGAACTGCTGGCGGAGGCTGACCTGCCGGCGCGCATGCACGCACAACGGCCTTTCGACCATGGCGTCTGGGTGCCGCTGTCGTTGATGTACCCGCAAGCCGATATTCCCATCGTCCAGGTATCACTGCCGACGCGTATGGGCCCTGCCCTGCAGACCAAAGTCGGTCAAGCGCTGGACCGGCTCCGCCAGGAGAACGTGTTGCTGATAGGCTCCGGGAGCATCACCCATAACCTGCGAGAGCTGGACTGGCAGGCGGGACCTGAAAGCATCACACCCTGGGCCTTGGCGTTCCGGGACTGGATGGTGGAAGCGTTGGCGGCCAACGACATCGAAGCCTTGCATGATTACCGCCGCCAGGCGCCGTACGCTGCGCGCAACCACCCGACTGACGAACACCTCCTGCGCTGTATTTCGCCCGCGGGGCGGGAGGGCCGTTCAGCATCGAACATCAGGGTTTCACCCTGGGCGCACTGGGAATGGACATCTACCGGTTTGGTTGAGCTACACCCATCCAGGTCCCATTGAACGCACGCGATGCTTTTAGTGGGACCGGCTTCAGCCGGGAAGAGGCCAGTTTGATCACCGTCAATTTCGCGGCGTGACGACTGGCGCTTCCCCGGCTAAAGCCAGTCCTACATACGAGTCCACACCCAATCTCACTGAATGCACGCGATGCTTTTAGTAGGACCGGCTTCAGCCGGGAAGAGGCCAGTTTGATCACCCTCAATTTCGCGGCGTGACGACTGACGCCCTCCCGGCTAAAGCCGGTCCCACATTCGAGTTCACACCCAATCTCACTGGCTGCACGCGATGCTTTCAGTGGGACCGGCTTCAGCCGGGAAGAGGCAATTTGATCACCCTCAATTTCGCGGCGTGACGACTGGCGCTTTCCCGGCTAAAGCCAGTTCTACATACGAGTCCACACCCAATCTCACTGGCTGCACGAGACGCTTTTAGTGGGACCGGCTTTAGCCGGGAAGAGGCTGGTGAGTACGCTATAGATTTACGGTGTGGCGCCTGACGCCTTCCCGGCTGAAGCCGGTCCCACCGGATGGCATTCCTGCAAGTCCTTGAGGTCAAGAGCCGATTGATGTTGCGCTGGCCACATCCGTTTATTATCGACTTTTATCGAGCATCCTGCGCTTCTCCTCCTGCCTGTATCTCCCCGGGCAACATAACGTAACCCTCCATTCGTTGACCGCTCATCGACCCACCCGCATCCTGCGCGACCTCAAATTTGCGCGCACCCGGTAGGTCATGTTCAAGGACGACACAAAAGATCCCTTCTGGGAAAACTCGATGTTCAAAGGCACAACGCTTCCCAACGGCGGCGCGTCCTGGGCAGCCTGGAATCCACCGCCCGAACCTGT
>NZ_DASVUM010000053.1:0-11434 GCF_036387035.1 Pseudomonas sp.
TAGGAGCCGGCTTGCTGGCGAATGCGGCGGGTCAGCGATGACAATGTTGAGGCCGTACAACGGGTTCGCCAGCAAGCCGGCTCCTACAGGTCGATAAGGTGTCGGCTAAAACTCCGCCTTGGTCATAAGCCGCTCGGTAAATGTCAGTTCGTTCCTCCCGGAACACCTCAAATCCCAAGCACATCCATCATTTGTAGGAGCCGGCTTGCTGGCGAATGCGGCGGGTCAGCGATGACAATGTTGAGGCCGTACAACGGGTTCGCCAGCAAGCCGGCTCCTACAGGTCCGTGCAACCCTGCCAACCTGAGCGTGCGGACACACTGTGCGGGGTGAATTCAATGGGTGCCTGGATTGGCCTTGAAGTACGCAACCCTGTCTTTCAACCCCGCCCACTGCGGTTCATTCGGCGCAAAACGGCTGCGCAGGTACGCGGCGAGGTCGCTGATCTGGGTATCGGACAGGCTGTCCTTGAAGGCCGGCATGTAGCCCAGATCTGCCGTTGCCGGCGTGTCGATCCCTTGTTGAATCACTTTGATCAGGTTGTCCGGCAGTGCGCTGTGCACGTTCGTGTTGGTCGCCAGCGAAGGACTGACCCCAAACAGCGTCGGCCCCAGACCGTCGGCATGACACCCCTGGCAAGAGCCTTCGAACACGCGCTGGCCATTGCTCAATGACGCGGCCGAAACGCGAGCGGCGTCTGCCGACCGGTTCACGGTCGCGGCAGTGGTATCAGGGCTGGCGGAAGCCGGTTCATTCAGCGCCGCCAGATACACCGCAATGGCCCGCACGTCGCTCTTGGGCAGTTTCGCCAGTTCTGACACCACTGGCCCCATCGGCCCCGCCGCGACACCGTGGGCATCGGAATACCCGGTGCTCAGGTAATGGAACAATTGATCCTCGGTCCAGGGCGTCGGCGCTTTCGACAGGCCGTTGAGCGCCGGCGCTTCCCAGCCATCCACCGTGCCGCCCGCCAAAAACGACGCGCCGCCCTTCTCCGCGCCCAGCAGGTCACGGGGCGAATGGCAGGCTGCACAATGCCCCAGACCGTTGACCAGGTACTGCCCGCGATTCCATTGCGCGCTCTGCTGCGGCTGCGTTTGCACCTCGCCTTTGCGCAGGTACAGCGCGTTCCAGCCGGCCATGAGCGGGCGCTGGTTGAACGGGAAGCGCAAGTCGTTGGAGGGCTGGCGTTGTATGACCGGGGTCTGCGACATCAAGTAGGCGTACAGCGCCTGCATGTCGGCGTCCTCGATATTTCTGAACGCGGTGTAGGGAAACGCCGGATAAAGGTGTTTGCCATCACGACTGATGCCGTCACGCATCGCCCGTTCAAACGCCGGATAGGACCAGTTGCCAATGCCGGTTTCCGGGTCCGGCGTGATGTTGCTGCTGTAGAGCGTGCCGAAAGGCGTCTGCATCGCCAGCCCGCCGGCATTGCTGAGGCCATTCGGGGCGGTGTGGCACACCGCGCAGTCGCCGACCGCTGCCAGTAAACGTCCGCGTTCCAGGGTCGCCGAGGACCAAGTGCCCGCTGCAGGCGGCGTGATCGGCGCAATTTCCGCACGCCAGGGCAAAGCGGTCGCAGCCATGCCCAGCAACGCACCGAACGCAGCAAACAACGAACCGAACAGCCACTTAGAGCGTTTGGCTTTTGGCGATTGCGGCGGTTGGCTATTGGATTCCACGCCAGCGCTGTTCAGCGCAGCAAGAATGCGCTCGGCGGTGATAGGCAGTTCGCGAAAGCGAATTCCGGTGGCGTCGTACACGGCGTTGGCAATGGCCGCCGCACTCGGCACCGAAGCCGATTCCCCCGCCCCCATGGGCGGCTCCGCTTGGCGCGGCATCATCATGACGTCGACTTTCGGGACCTCCGGGAACGTCAGAATCGGGTATCCGCCCCACTCCTTGCTCGCCACCGTGGACTCCTCGAACGTCACCCGTTCCTTGAGCACGCGACTGGTGGACTGGATGACGTTGCCATGAATCTGATGCTGCACCCCCGCCGGGTTGACCATCATGCCGGCATCATGGCCGATTACCACGCGGGTCACGGACACATCGCCGGTGTGCTTGTCGATCGCCACATCGGTGACCCACGCCGCCCACGCCGCGCCGAAACCGGGAAACTTGCTGTGGATGTAGCGCGCGTAGGCAAAACCACGCCCGCGCAACACCCCGTCTTCCTCGGGGATCTGCATGGGTTGGGTGCGCGGCGTCCAGTCAGCCCGGGCGGCGGTGGCGCGAACCAGCTCCGCGGCGCGCTCGTCGTGCAGATAGCGCAGGCGGTACTCGACCGGGTCGACGCCGGCCGCGAAAGCCAACTCGTCGATGTAGGATTCGTGGGCGAAAGTATTGGGCAGCGCCGACACGCCGCGCATCCAGGACGCCCGCACAATCGGCGCCATGTCATGGATGGTGACGCGCATGTGTTCGATGTCATACGGCGGGATCGAGGTGCGATCGCCCATTTCAAACATCGTCGCCACCGGCTCCACGCGCCCGGTCAGCAGCAAGGCCAGGGTCGGCGAGTTGTTCGATGGATAGCGCGTGCTGAAGTCATATCCGGCGATGCCGCCATCGGCGTTTAACCCTCCGTCCACTTCCATCAATTGCGCGGTGCCTTTGGGCTCCCAGGCATGTTCCTGTTCGCGGGTCAGTTGCACGCGCACCGGCCGGCCCACTGCCCGGGATAGCAACACCGCATCGGCGCAGACATCATCGGCGCAATTACGCCCGTAACACCCCGCCGCTTCCATGCGGATGATGTCGATCCGCTCTTCGGGGTATTCCAGCAACCAGGCCAGATCGGCGCGCAACATGTGCGGGTTCTGCGTGCCGGACCAGACCCGGATGCCTTCATCGCTGTAGTCCGCCAGTCCGCAGGAAGGTCCGATCGAACCGTGAATCTGGTAGGGCCACAGATAGGTGCGTGTCATCCGCTCGCTGGCCTGGGCCAACGCGCCCTCTACATTGCCCTGATCCAGCACCACCCGCTGCAGGCTCGGGTTGTCCCGCAGCGCCTGCTCGATGTCGCTCATGTCCGGCAAATGATGCTGCCAGGGCTTCCAGGTGACGCTGAGTTCCCGCGCGGCCTTGGCGGCCTGTTCTTCACGCATTGCGACGATGCCGACGAAATCGCCAATCACCACCACGCGAACGATGCCGGGAATGTGCGCGATGGAGGCTTCGTCCACGTCCAGCAGGCTGGTGCCGACGAATTCACCGGTGTCGTAACCGGCGTAAGGCGGGCGTACGACGCGGCCGTGGAGCATGTCCGGCAGACGCATGTCGTGCACGTAGGTCAATTCGCCGGTGGCCTTGCCCGGAATGTCCACGCGGGCGGCGCCCTGCCCTACCAGCTTGTAGTCTTCCAGACGCTTGAGTGGCGCGTTGCCGGAGATACGCAGCTCGACGTGCTGATCGACCAGCAGCTGACCGAAGGCCAGTTCACGATGATCTGGCGATTTGATCACGCCGTTTTCGATGACCAACGATTCCACGCTGAGCGCCCAGCGCTGCGCTGCCTGTTGCAGCAGGTAGCGCCGCGCTTCGGCGGCGGCATTACGCAGGGGAATGGCAGATATTTGCAAGGTGGCGCTGGCGATGGTCGCGCCCTGATTCGGCGCACGCTCGGTGTCCCCCAGAATCATCGTGACCTGATCCATCTGCAGGTCGAGTTCTTCGGCGACGATCTGCGTCAGCGAGGTGCGGATGCCGGTGCCCAAGTCAACGTGGCCATTGAAGGCGTAGACGCGGCTGTCTTGATCAACGGCAATAAACAGCCCCAGCTCCATGGGCCTGACCGTGGGGGTGCCGCCTTTGGCGACCGGACCGGAGGGCGGCAGGATGTCGCCGACGATCAGCAGCACGCCGTTTTGAGCGAGCAATTGGTCGCGCGTGGGCAAAGTCTGGGTCATTGGACGGGATCCGGGCTGGGCTGGTGGCGCGCGGCACGCATGACCGCACTCAGGATTTCCAGGTGCGTGCCGCAGCGGCACAGGTTGGCCGACAGTTCGTTGCGGATTTGCGTTTCAGTGGGGTGCGGGTTGCGGTCGAGCAGGGCTTTGGCGGTCATGATCATGCCGTTCATGCAGTAGCCGCATTGCGCGGCCTGTTCGTCGATGAACGCTTGCTGCACCGGATGCAGGCAGTTGCGCGAACCGATGCCTTCCAGCGTGGTGATCTGCCGTCCCTGGGCGCCCGCCAGCGGAAACACGCAGGAACGTGCGGCGACGCCATCGATGATCACCGTGCAGGCGCCGCATTCGCCCAGGCCGCAGCCGTATTTGGGGCCATTAAGGTGCAGGTCGTTGCGCAGGATCAGTAACAGCGGCGTGTCAGGCATTGCCGTGACGCTTGTGGTCTGACCGTTGACGTTCAAGGTGACGGTCTTTTCCGCCGCCCGCCGCGGCTCGCTCGTGTCAGCCTTCATGTGTTACCCGCTGTAGCTCGCATTTGATGAAGTGATTACTTCATGAAAAGAGAGCAGGAAGCATGCCAGCGAAGAAAGGGCTGTAGGACGTTGGACTATTTGGGTGGGTTCGGTCGTTTCGACGTAGCGATTAGGCGGAATGAACATTGTCCATGTGGGAGTGAGCTTGCTCGCGAATACATTGCTCAGGCACATAAATGTCGCGGGCAGATTGTGTTCGCGGGCAAGCGTGCTTCTAAAGGGATGCGTCAGGCGGTGTTATTCATCGCCTTCATCGATCAGCTTGCGCAGCAGAAACAACACGGCCACGCGCTCGGCGGGATTGAGCTTGCTCAAGGTCAGTTCGGAAATCTGCGCGGCGCGAGGGACGGTTTCCTGCACCAGCTGCAAGCCGCTGTCGGTGAGGCTGCAGATGACTTTGCGGCGGTCCTGCGGGTCTGGTTCGAGGCTAATGAGGTCCCGTGCTTTCAGGCGATCGACGATCCCGCGGATGGTCGCCTGATCCACCGCCGTGGCCTTGACCAGCTCGGTCTGCGAACTGGGGCCGTGATCGCGCAACGCGCACAGGGTCACGAACTGCACCGCCGTAAGCTGCGAATCGCCGACGTTCTGCTGGAAGATCGCCAGATGGCGCTGGTAGGCCTTGCGCAGCAGATGGCCGACTTGCTCGGAAAAGGTGTACGACACAGGGCTATTGGACGGGTTGTCAGTGGACACGGATGGCTCGTTCGGCAGGATCTGGAAAGTGGCGGCTACAGTAACGTTTGCGAGGGTTAAGGGGAATCTTCGGAACGCGCGCGTTTGTTTGCGCCTGACATGCGCGCAGGGATAGCGCGATATCAACGGTAGGCGCGTGGCTTGTCCCGCGATCGGCTGCGAAGCAGTCGTAAAACCTGAAAACCGCACGTTCACTGACGCACTGCGTTGGCCATTTTACTGCCGCTGCGCGCCAGATCGCGGGACAAGCCACGCTCCTACAGGTCTGCAATGGGATGGAGATCCGCCTCAGGCTTTCGACGCCTCGGGCGCCACCACTTCTCCTGCCAGCACCACGGCCTGGTCGTCCAGGTAAATGTCGCAGCGGCGCAGGGGGATATCCAGGTGACACGGGGTTTTGCGGGTGCCGCCGACTTCGGTGTTCGGCCCCGTTGAGAACAGGAAATTGCCGTAGAACGCCCGGGCGTCCATGCACATGCCGTCGTTCTTGTCGTGCAGGCCCATGGCCGTCCATTGAGCGCGGGGCTGCAGGCCCCAACCGATGTGGGAGATGCCGTACACCTCCGGATCGTTGAAGTACTTCAGGTAATCGCGCAGGTATTCCGCTTCGAATCCGCCGTGGATGCTGGTGATGAAGCCTTTGTCGATCTCCAGCGTGATCTGCTCGCGGGAATAGGTTTTGAACGGCAGCACGATGTCGCCAACATCAATGACCAGCGTGCCTTCGGCGGTCTCCTCGTCCGGCCAGGAGAACAGGAAACCGCTGGGCCAGTGGTCCCAGCGGCCCGGCTCGTCGGCGAAACCGTATTCGGTGACAGAAGGATACTGCCCCAGCTGTGCCCGGAAATCGCTGCCCGCCCGAGACTTCACCTGAATGGACCGAGCGGCCTTGAGCACCTGTTCGGCCGCCAGCACCCGGTGCTTGTCTGCCACCGTAGGCAGCATCCGCGCCAGCACTTCCGGGGGCTCGACCGCCAGCAGGATTCGCGTTCCAGTCTTGAGGATCTGCTCCTGTTCCGGCGAGTGCAGGAGCATCATCGTGTCGACGATCAGGTCCGCCGCCTCAAGGGCGCGTTGCGCCGCAAGGTTGCCGGTCAGCGCCGTGTCGCCGCAGTAGGCGGTCATGTCGCTGCCCATGGCCTTGGGGTGGTTGAACGAGGGCAGCTCGACCGCATACACCTTCGCGCCCAGACGCTGAGCCGCGTCCATTGCCGCGCGCACCGTGCGCGCATCCGAGTAGTGGCTCTTGAGCACGGCGACACTTTGGGTCGCGTCCACCTTCGACAACGTCAGCACGTGCTCGAACATCTGGGTCAATTCGCAATCGCTAACCGGCATCTCTTGTCTCCTCATGGGCGGATGACGGGTCGGATGCACCATTGCAAGGCGCCGCGCATCAGACCGGTGCATTTTTAAAGCGTACACGCTTATTAAAAGCGATAAGACATCAAATTTATCCTGTCTGCAATAGGCAGGCCACGTTGTTACGCTTGTACACATAGCTCTATTTATATGGGTTGCAACGGGTGACATACCTGTTTGCGACAACGCTGGTCGTTTCCGGAAATATCGGTTCACTTTTAAAATTATCAGCGTATACACTTCAAAACGACGCGACGGGACTGATCAATGTCGCCTCGCCGTTATGCAGAATTCACGAACACGAAGGAATGCGCGCCATGCCAATCACGCAAAAAATCGCCATCGTCGGAGCCGGTCTCGGAGGCGCTGCGGCCGCGACGCTGTTGCAGAAAGCCGGGTTCCACGTCGACATCTACGAACAGGCCCCCGAGTTTTCGCGTATTGGTGCCGGGATCCACATGGGCCCGAACATCATGAAAATCTTCCGCCGCATGGGGATCGAGCAGCAGCTGAGCGACATGGGTTCGCACCCGGACTTCTGGTTCAGCCGCGACGGCGCGAGCGGCGATTACCTGTCGCGCATCGCCCTGGGCGAGTTTTCCCTCAAGGAATACGGCGCGGCCTACATCACCGTGCACCGCGGCGATTTGCACGCCCTGCAAATGTCGACACTGGCGCCCGGCAGTGTGCACTTCAGCAAAT
The DNA here is from genome assembly GCF_036387035.1 of Pseudomonas sp. GTDB lineage: Bacteria > Pseudomonadota > Gammaproteobacteria > Pseudomonadales > Pseudomonadaceae > Aquipseudomonas. The sequence continues at coordinate 7,214 of NZ_DASVUM010000053.1, forward strand.
GCCTGACCACGCTGGAGGAGCGCCATAACGGCGTGCGCCTGAACTTTGCCGACGGCACCCACGCCGACGCCAACATCGTGATCGGCGCCGACGGCATCAATTCGAAGATCCGCGAAGAGCTGCTGGGCCATGAAAAACCGCTGTACAGCGGCTGGGTTGCCCACCGTGCGCTGATCCCCAGTGAGGTGCTGACCAAGTACAACCTGGAATTCGAGAACTGCGTGAAATGGTGGAGCGAGGACCGTCACATGATGGTCTACCACACCACCGGCAAGCGTGATGAGTACTACTACGTGACTGGCGTGCCCCATGCGGCGTGGGATTTCGAGGGCAACTGGGTCGACAGCAGCCGGGACGAAATGTATGAAGCCTTCGCCGGTTATCACCCCACCGTGCAGGCTTTGATCGAGTCCACCGAAAGCGTGACCAAGTGGCCGCTGCTCAACCGCAATCCGCTGCCGCTGTGGAGCCGCGGCCGCCTTGTATTGCTGGGCGACGCCTGCCACCCCATGAAGCCGCACATGGCCCAGGGCGCCGGCATGGCCATCGAAGACGCCGCCATGCTCACGCGCTGCCTTCAGGAAACCGGCCTCACCGACTACCGCACCGCGTTCCAGCTCTACGAAGCCAATCGCAAGGAGCGTGCGTCTCGCGTACAAGCCGTTTCCAACGCCAACACCTGGCTGCGCACCCAGGAAGACCCGGCCTGGGTCTACGGTTACGACCTGTACGGCCAGGAGCTGAAATCGGGGGTGGCGGCGTGAGCACATTCATTCATGGCGGCAACGTCCACGCCAACGGCATTCGCCAGCATTACCTGCGCTACGGCGGGGAAAAACACGCAGGCAAACCGGCGCTGATCCTGGTCCCGGGCATCACCAGTCCGGCGATCACCTGGGGTTTCGTCGCTGAACGCTTGGGCGATTACTTCGACACCTACGTGCTGGATGCGCGCGGTCGCGGGCTGTCCTCCACCGGCCCGGACCTGAATTACAGCGTCGACACCTGCGCCGACGACATCGGGGCGTTCGCCGCCGCTATGGGCATCGACAGTTATCACTTGGCCGGCCACTCGATGGGCGCGCGCTTCGCCGTCAGGGCCTCGATTCGTTGCCCGCAGGGGCTTGGAAGCCTGGTGCTGATCGATCCGCCGGTGTCCGGACCGGGCCGTCGTGAATACCCCGCCAAGTTGCCGTGGTACGTCGACTCGATCCGTCAGGCGCAACAGGGCATGAGCGCAGAGGACATGCGCGCGTTCTGCCCGACATGGACCGACGAGCAACTGCAGCTGCGCGCCGAGTGGCTGCACACTTGTTACGAGCCCGCCATCGTGCGTGCCTTCAATGACTTCCATGATGTGGATTTCCATAAAGACCTGCCGAACCTTCCGGTCCCTGCCCTGCTCATCGTCGCCGGACGCGGGGGCGTCATTCAGGCGCAAGACGAGGCCGAGATCCGACAGCTGCAGCCCGACATTCTGATCGCCCGCGTGGAAAACGCCGGGCACATGATTCCGTGGGACAACCTGCCAGGGTTCTTTGCCGCGTTTGGGGATTTTCTGGGTACGCCGCTGGTTTGAAGGCAGTTCTGCCGGCGTGACGTAAGGCCGCTCTGTAAAAGCTGGCAGCGCTGGCCCACGTCGCAGTGGTGACCTGTGGGAGTGAGCTTGCTCACGAAGGGGCCGGTCCATCCAGTGAATGTCCATGATCTGGACCGTCGCCTTCGCGAGCAAGCTCGCTCCCACAGGTGCGATACCGATTTCAACCGTATCCGAGGAGAACGCAATGACTGACCCACAAAGCGCCGACGCCAATTATCAGGGCGTCTGGGGCAATCGCATCGGTTTTGGTGCTAAACCGGCCTTGTTGATGATCGATTTCATGCAGGGCTACACCCAACCCGGCGCGCCTTTGTATGCGCCGGGCGTGGTCAGCGCGGTCGCCGAGAGTGTTGAGCTGCTGGCCTGTGCGCGGGAACACGGCATCGCAGTGGTGCACACCAACATTCGCTACCACCCCACGCATTTCGCGGACGGCGGCATGTGGGTGAAAAAAGCGCCGGTGATGAAGGACATGGTCGAAGGCAATCCGCTGGCCGCGTTCTGCGAGGCCGTGCAGCCATTGCCTGAAGAGGTCGTCATCAGCAAGCAGTACGCGAGTTCATTCTTCGGCACCTCGCTGGCATCAATGCTGCACGCCCAAGGGATCGACACCGTGGTGCTGGCCGGCTGCTCCACCAGCGGCTGCATCCGGGCCACCGCGGTGGACGCCGTGCAGCACGGTTTTCGCACCATCGTCGTGCGCGAATGCGTGGGCGACCGGCACCCCGATCCCCATGAAGCGAACCTGTTCGACATCGACAGCAAGTACGGGGATGTGGTTGGCAAGCCAGAAGCCATGAAGCAAATGCGAGCGGCAAGCGGTAAGCGATGAGCAACAAGCTGCACGTGAAGAACACGCGATCCCCTCTTGCAGCTTGAAGCTTGCAGCTTCTTTCCCCCATATGACAACGCCGCAAACGCAGGCAAAATCAGCCGCCGCCGCGCTTACCGGTCGAAGAACCGCCAGGAGACACCCATGCCCTCAGCGAACATAGACACCCCCGCGAGCCTTGCCGCGGACCCGATCAAAGCGCTGTACACCAAGATCACCTGGAAGCTCATCCCTTTCCTGTGTTTCTGCTACCTGGCCGCGTACCTGGACCGCATCAACATCGGCTTCGCCAAGCTGCAGATGCTCGACCAGTTGCACTTCAGCGAGACCGCGTTCGGGCTGGGCGCCGGGTTGTTTTTCGTCGGCTATATCCTCTTCGAAGTGCCGAGCAACCTGATTCTGGAGAAGGTCGGCGCGAAGATCTGGATCGCGCGGATCATGATTACCTGGGGGTTGCTGTCGTCCTGCATGCTGTTCGTCAGCACGCCGAATCAATTTTACGTGCTGCGCTTTCTGCTCGGCGCCGCTGAAGCGGGCTTCCTGCCGGGGGTGCTGTTCTACCTGACCACCTGGTTCCCGACTTACCGCCGTGGCCGGATCATCGCGCTGTTCATGATCGGTCTGCCGCTGTCCAGCGTCATTGGCGGACCGCTGTCGGGCTGGATCATGAGCCACTTCGATCAGGCTGCCGGGCTGCGCGGCTGGCAGTGGTTGTTCCTGATCGAAGGCATTCCAAGCGTGCTGCTGGGGGTGATGACGTTTTGGGCGTTGCCGAACAACCCCAAACAAGCCAAGTGGTTGAACAGCGCCGAACAAGCCTTGCTGGAAGGCGAGCTGCGCCTGGACGATGCCGAAGGCAAGGACAGCAAGCACAGCTTTCGCGACGGGTTCTTCAACCTGAAAGTGTGGATGCTCGGCGGCATCGACTTCTCGATCCTGCTCAGCGCCTACGCCATGGGCTTCTGGATGCCGACGTTCATCAAGAACGCCGGCGTCACCGACACGTTTCACATCGGCGTGTTGACGGCGTTGCCGAGCGTGGCCGCGCTGATCGGCATGCTGATGATCGGCGCCAGCTCCGACCGTCGACGCGAACGTCGCTGGCACATCATCGTGCCCTTCTGGATTGGCGCGGTGGCCATGGCCGCCAGCCCGTTCTTCACCCATAACGTGGTCGCGACCGTCGCTCTGTTTGCCGTCGCTTCGGCCGCGATCATTGGCGCGGTGCCGGTGTTCTTCAGCCTGCCGGCCACATTCCTCAAGGGTCGCGCGGCGGCGACAGGTTTCGCGTTGGCCTGCTCGCTGGCGAACATCGCCGGGCTGGTGAGCAACTCGATGATGGGCATCGCCATCGACGTCACTGGCAGCAGCGCCGGGGCGTTGTGGTTCTTTGCCGGGTGCCTGATTTTGAGCAGCCTGCTGGTGGTGGCGCTGCCGGCGAAGCTGGTGAATCGGTAAGGCGTCGCGCTCGACCTACATCCTGTAGGAGCCGGCTTGCTGGCGACCGCGGTGGTTCAGTCAACATTTTATTAACTGAACCAACGGGTTCGCCAGCAAGCCGGCTCCTACAGGATGTAGGTCGAGCGCGACGCTTTACCGATTCACCAGCTTGGCCGGCAGCGCCACCACCAGCAGGCTGCTCAGCACCAAACAGCCGGCGAAGAACCACAGCGCGCCCGCGCTGCTGCCAGTGACGTCGATGGCGATGCCCATCATCGAGTTGCTCACCAGCCCGGCGATGTTCGCCAGCGAGCAGGCCAACGCGAAACCTGTCGCCGCCGCGCGACCC
>NZ_DASVUM010000054.1:0-3899 GCF_036387035.1 Pseudomonas sp.
GGGCGCATTGGTGCTGGGCATTGGCACTTTCCTGCTGAGTCTGGTGCCCATGGGCCCGCCGCTGATCTGGATACCGGCCACGGCGTGGCTGGCCTGGAGAGGCGACTATGGCATGGCAATTTTCCTCGGGCTATGGGGCACGTTTATCGTCAGCGGCGTCGATAACGTGCTCAAGCCGTACTTGATCAGCCGAGGCGGCAACCTGCCGCTGGTGATCGTCTTGCTTGGGGTCTTTGGCGGTTTGCTGGCCTTCGGCTTCATCGGCCTGTTCATCGGCCCGACGTTGCTGGCGGTGGCCTACAGCCTGCTGCTGGACTGGGTCGGTGACAGTCGCGCGCGGCAGCCGGTCAAGTAAATGGTGAGCGGCAAATAGCGCCGCCGGGCCTGAGCTCGGCGGCTTTTTTTCGTCAGGCCGACGTGCTGACGTACTTGCCGGACGTGGCGCTGGCGTTGAGGTTGTAGCGGTCACTGAGGGCCGCGACCATGCGGTTCAAGGCTTCAGTGGCCTGGACGGTGGTTTGCGCGTTGGCGGTTTGGCTGCTGGAGGACGAGGCGCTGGCGGATTCGGTTGTGCCCTGGAGTGCGCTGGTCAGCTCAGCAGCGGTGATACTGCCATCGCTGTCGCTGTCCAGGCTGCTGAACAGGTCACTGGCGTCTTGAGCCGGCGGCGGCGAAGGCTGCCTTGTCTGCAGGCTGGCCGTCAATTCGTCGAGGCTGACGGTGCCGTCCTTATTGGTGTCCAGCGCATCGAACACCTGGCCGCTGTCGGCGCTGCTGCCGGCACCGCTCAGCGCCGAGGTCAGTTCCGCGCTGCTCACCGTCCCGTCGCCGTCGCTGTCCAGTGCACTGAGCAAGCTTTGCGCCTCGTCGGCAGAGGAACCGGCGTCCATCTGCATCGGCGGTGGCGGCGGTGGTGTCATTGCGGCCAACTCATCGGCGTCCAGGCTGTCGTCGTCATTGCTGTCGAGATCGCCAAACGCCTTGCTTAAGCTGACGGTGATGCCGTCCTTGGTGTCCGACGACAGGGCCGAGCTCAACTCGTCCTTGTCGACACTCCCGTCGCCATTGGCGTCGAGCTTCTTCAATAATTCGTCGGCGAACTTCTTGCTGCTGGTCGTGCTGGTGGTGCTGCTCGTGCTGGTACCGGTGTAACCGGAATAACTGCTGCTGCCGCTGACGCCTGTGATCATCGGACTGACTCCCCATCAGATGGATAACGCCGGGGCGGTGCTCCGGCTTATGCAGCGTCAAGGCGAGGCGTGTCGTGGGTATGTTGGTTGTGTACCGGGCCGCTTACGCGGGTGGGTCACGTCAGAATCGCGGCAGATCCAGCACCGCAGTCAGCCCGCCGCAGGGGGTTTGTTCGAGGCGCAGGTCGCCGCCCATCCGGCGCGCCGCTTCTCGGGCGATGGTCATGCCGATGCCGACGCCACCCGAGTTGCGGTTGCGCGAGCTCTCGACGCGATAGAAGGGTTCGAACACCACTTCGCGCAGTTCTTCGGCAATGCCGGGGCCATGATCGACAACACGGACCCGCAGGCGATCATTGGTGTCTTCGATTTCCACACGCGCATGCCCGGCATAACGCAGCGCGTTGTCGATGAGGTTGTTCAGGCACGAGCGCAGGGCCATGGGCTGGGCCCGCAGCGGCTGGCAGGTTCCGCTCGCGTGAATGTCATCGCCGTTGTCCTGCGCGTTTTCGGCGAGGGATTCGATCAGCGCCTGCACATCGAAATACTGCAGCACTTCGCTGGTGCGCTGTTCGTTGAGGTACGTCAGGGTCGCGTCGAGCATGCCAATCATGTCGTTCAAATCCTGGCTCATCTGCGCATGCAGGCGCGGCTCCTCGATCTGCTCGACCCGCAGTTTGAGGCGGGCGAGGGGGGTGCGCAGGTCATGGGACACGGCGGCGAGTATGCGCCCGCGCTGTCGCACTTGCTCGCGAATGCGCTCCTGCATCAGGTTGAAAGCCTGCGCGGCCTGGCGTGCCTCGCGCGGACCATTGGCGGCGAGCGGCGGGCTGTCGAGGTTTTCGCTGAGGCGCTCGGCCGCTTCGCTCAAACGGCGGATCGGCCGGCTTAGCGCCTTGGCACCGAACCATGCGGCGAGCACCAGACTCATCAGTTGGAACAGCAAGGGCACCAGCGGAATCCCCAGCATCGGCGGGCGACACGGCGGTCCAGAGGAGCGCTCGGCGTCGTCGCGGGTGGCCGCGTCGCGGTCGGGCGGTGGGGCCTGCGTCTGGCTTGCCATCGGCCGATCACAACCGGGCGGGGGCGGCATGCGTGGCCCGTAATAGTGAAACCAGACGAACGCCAGCAGGTGCGCGAGGACAATCGCCAGCAACGCCCCGCCAAACAGCCGGGCAAACAGGGTGTCGGCCGAGCGGATCAACCAATCTCCCGGGCGTCGAACATGTAGCCTTCGCCGCGCACGGTTTTGATCAGTTGCGGTGATTTCGGGTCATCGCCCAGCTTCTGCCGAAGGCGTGAAACGAGCAGGTCGATGCTGCGATCAAATGCTTCAATGGAGCGTCCGCGGGCAGCGTCGAGCAGCTGTTCACGGTTGAGCACGCGGCGCGGCCGTTCGAGGAACACCCGCAGCAGGCGGAATTCGGCGTTGGACAGCGGCACGACCAGCCCGTCCGGCGCGGTGAGTTGGCGCAAAACGCTGTTCAGACGCCAGTTGTCGAAGCGCAGGGTGGTGCGTTCCTCGGCACGGTCATCGCGCACGCGGCGCAGGATGGTCTGAATCCGTGCCACCAGCTCGCGCGGTTCGAAGGGTTTGGCCATGTAGTCGTCGGCGCCGAGCTCCAGACCGATGATACGGTCGGTGGGTTCGCAGCGGGCGGTGAGCATGAGAATGGGGATGTCGGAGGTGCTGCGCAGCCAGCGACAGAGGGACAGTCCGTCTTCGCCGGGGAGCATGAGGTCGAGGACGACGACGTCGTAGGTGTCTTCGGCCAGCGCCAGGCGCATGGCGTTGCCGTCGGTGACGCCGGTGCTGTGGATGTTGAAGCGGGCGAGGTAGTCGCAGAGCAGTTCGCGGATGGGGATGTCGTCATCGACGATCAAGGCGCGGGTGTTCCAGCGGCGCTCTTCGGTCGGCGCGGTGGCGGAGGTGCTGTCGGGTGTGGTCTGCATGTTGCTGCCGCCGTGTGATGCTGCCGAATGGGCTGCGGGTAGGGATCGACGCTGCCATGCTACTTCGCTGGCGAGCGGGGCGGAAGGGTGAGGGGGGTAGATGTCGGTGGATTGTCTTGAATGTATCAAGGCAGGTACATCTGCGGCGTGGCTGATTACGCCAAGATCAGGATCAAGATCAAGATCAAGATCAAGGTCAAGATCAACAGCGTCTGCCTGGGGGCAGACTGTTTCGCCTTCGGCGAGTTACTTGGTAAAGCCCCAAGTAACCAAGGGCTTGTGCTCCTGGTTGGGCCCGACTTCGTCGGGTTCCTTCACTCCGGTCTCGCTCCGTGGGCCCGCGCCGAACGGGCATCCATGCCCTGACGGCGCTCTCGCCGCATCCATGCGGCTCGGCCCACTGCGAGAGACCTGCGTTCAGCCTGCACCCAAGTCGCGATTTGTGGTGTCTGGGCTTTTTGCGTAGGAAGATCAAAAGCACATCTAAAGCTTCCCGGCTGAAGCCGGTCCCACTAAATGCGCGTGCTGCTGTTAGTGGGACCGGCTTTAGCCGGGAAGAGGCCAGTTCAGCCGCCGACAGTTTTGCTGATTGGACACCCCATCTGTGGGAGCGAGCTTGAACTGGTCAAGTAATTCTGGACACCCGTTTAGGTTTTCAAGCAGCCGCTCGCTCCGCAGCTACAGGCGAACGGTAGCCGTTGTAGCTGTGGGGGCGACGGTTGTTGTAACGCATGACATAACGCTGCACGTCCAGCT
>NZ_DASVUM010000055.1:0-29958 GCF_036387035.1 Pseudomonas sp.
ATTCCCTGAGCGAGGCGATCGAGGGCCATGACACCGGGCTGTGGCTGCTGACGCGCCCGGATTGCCGAGCGTTGCGCTCGGTGTCAGCGCTGTTCAGGGAACTCAGCCAGGCGATTGAGCTGTAGGGCAGACGGTCCGGGACGGTGCCAGCTGCACCGACGCCTTCCCGGCTAAAGCCGGTCCCACTAAGAGCACGCGGTGTGTCAGTGAGACAGGCTTCAGCCAGCTGCACCGACGCCTTCCCGGCTAAAGCCGGTCCCACTAAGAGCACGCGGTGTGTCAATGAGACAGGCTTCAGCCAGCTGCACCGACGCCTTCCCGGCTAAAGCCGGTCCCACTAAGAGCACGCGGTGTGTCAGTGACAGGCTTCAGCCAGCTGCACCGACGCCCTCCCGGCTTGAGCCGGTCCCACTAAGAGCACGCGGTGTGTCAGTGACAGGCTTCAGCCAGCTACACCGACGCCCTCCCGGCTTGAGCCGATTCCACTGAATGCAAGCGGCTTTTTTAGTGGGACCGGCTTCAGCCGGGAAGAGGCCGGTTCACTCACCCTTACTTTTGCGGTGAGACGCTGCACCCCTCTCAACTCTGCTCAACCACCGCGCTGCTCGCGCCGAAATTGCCCCGGCGGCAGGCCGTGGGCTTTGCGGAAACGCCGCGAGAAATACGCCTCGTCGGCGAAGCCACAGATCTGGGCGATGTGGCTCAAGGGTTTATTGCTGTTCATCAAATGCGTACGCGCCAGCCGCATGCGCCGCTCCAGAACCAGTTCGGAAAAGGTCTTGCCGGTTTCCTTGCGCAGCAAGTGGGTCAGGTAGTTGGGCGACAGAAACGCCGCCGCCGCTGCGTCAGTCAGCGACATGGCAGGGTCGGCAATGTGCTGGCGGATGTACTCGATTATCCGGCTCATCGCATCGCGCCGTCCGCGACGCTCGGCGTTGTTCGCCGCCAGCGCAAGCAACGGCGCTTCGAAGCGATTGCACACCGTGCCGATCAACTGCAGCAGGCACCCGCGCAGGATCGCCCCGGATCCCAGCTGCCTGGCGCGGTCCATGTCGCGCATCTGCAGCAAAAGCGCGGTCACTTCAGCGAAATCGACGTCATCAAGGGTGAAATCCAGATGCTCCTGAAACCGGAACGGCGCCAGCTCTGGCGCTTCGGCGAGGGGTACGTCTTCGAGGTCCATCGGATCGCACGGCAGGTGTTGCAGGAAAAACGCCTGAGAGAAATTGATGAGCACGAAGGTGCCGTCTTCGGGATGCGGAATCACGTGCAAGCGATGGGGCAGGATGAACGCCAGGGTATTGCGCGGGAACGGCCTGACCGCGCCACCGATATGCTGCACGGTGTCACCGCCAAGGTTGATCTGGATCTGGAAATACTCATGACGATGGGGCGTTGTCAGCGCGGGGCGGGCCGACTTGTCACGGATGTAGAAATCCATGCGGTCACTGCGCTGCTGCATGCCATAGGTCTGGATGCGGGAGGGATGAGCCATCGCTGAATACCTGAAATCGCCGGTTCGGACTGCCGCATGTTAGGGCAAGGCCGGTAGCCGCACCAAACGATTATCAGGTTGGCCGGAACGATGAATCAGCCGATCGTCACACTCAGTTCGGCAATGCCTTTGATCCCGGCGGTGACGACATCACCGCGCTGCAAAGCGCCCACGCCGGCCGGTGTGCCGGTGTAAATCAGGTCCCCCGCCTTGACCCCGACCGACTGCGACAGGTGCGCGATCACCTCGCTCACGGCCCAGATCTGGTCAGCCAGATCACCGCGCTGACGGCTCTGGCCGTTCACGTCCAGCCAGATGGCACCGGACGCCGGATGGCCGATCTCGCTCACGGGGTGCAGCGGTGTGGAGGGCGCGGAGGCGTCGAACGCCTTGGCCCACTCCCACGGCCGGCCCATTTTCTTCGCCTGCGCCTGCAAGTCGCGGCGGGTCAGGTCCAGGCCGACGCCGTAGCCCCAGACATGAGCCAGCGCATCCTGCGGGTCGATGTCCACGCCGTCCTTGCCGATGGCCACGACCAGTTCAATCTCGTGGTGCAGGTCCTCAGTGAGCGGCGGGTAGGCAATTTGCCCATCGGCAGGCACAACGGCGTCGGCAGGTTTCATGAAGAAGAACGGCGGCTCGCGGTCAGGGTCGTGGCCCATCTCCCGGGCGTGATCGGAGTAGTTACGGCCAACACAAAAAACCCGGCGGATCGGAAAACGGCTGGACGTCCCGGCGACTGCCAGGGACGGTGTGGCAACAGGGGCGATAACAAACTCGGTCATGGCGGTGTCCTCGATTAAAGGTGGCTCGGCATGGGGTGAGTGTGGCAATTGAGCGCGCGTTCAGGTTGGACGGATCCCCAAAGGTTTTGGACGAAACAACGCAAAAAGCGATGCTAGATCACCCGCGGCCCACAAACGGCATGCCGCTCGCCATGACCGTCATGTTCAGCACGTTGGCCGATAAGGGCAGGCCGGCCATGTAGCTCACCGCTTCGGCGACGTGCTGGACGTTCATGGTCGGTTCAACCTGCAACTCACCGTTGGGCTGCAGCACGCCTTTGGTCATGCGGTCGGTCATTTCCGTCAGGGCGTTGCCAATGTCGATCTGGCCGCAGGCGATGTTGAAAGCCCGACCGTCCAGCGCGGTGCTTTTGGTCAGGCCGAGCACCGCATGCTTGCTCGACGTATAGGGCGAGCTGAACAAACGCGGGGTGTGCGCTGAAATCGAGCCGTTGTTGATGATCCGGCCGCCCTGTGGCACCTGGCGGCGCATCAGGCCGAACGCTGCGCGCACGCACAAAAACATCCCGGTGACGTTGGTGTCGATCACGTTCTTCCATTGCTCCACCGAGAGCTCGTCCATCGGCACCGCTGGCGCGCCGATCCCGGCGTTATTGAACGAGACGTCCAGTCGACCGAATGTCTGTTCAATGGTCGCGAACAGCGCTTCGACGCTGGCCGGATCACGCACGTCAGTCGGCACGGCCAGGGCTTGCTGCCCGGCGCCGTGGGCCTGTTCGACCAGCGCGTGCAAAGGTTCAGGCCGACGCCCGGCCAGCACCACGGCAAAACCGTCCGCCAGCAATTGCAGCGCCACCGCACGGCCAATGCCGCTGCCGGCACCCGTTACCAGCGCGACTTTCAACACAGATGAAGACATGCGCGATTCCTTTTTTTGTTGTGCAGGGAGCTGCGGCGGTCATCGCCGCACCATCCGGCTATTAGCCATGAACGGGGGTCAACACCGGTTTGCCCGCGTAAAAGGCCAGCAGGTTATCAGTGACCATTTTCACGGTGTCGCGCGACGCTTCGGGCGACAGCCCCGCCAAATGCGCCGTGAGCACCACGTTATTGAGCGTTTTAAGGGCATCGGGAACGTGCGGCTCATCGTCGAACACGTCCAGCGCCGCCCCGGCAAGGCGGCCCTGTTGAAGCGCGTCGATCAGCGCATCGGTGTCCACGACACTGGCACGGGCAATGTTGACGAGGAAGCCCTCGGCGCCCAGCGCTTCGATGGCGGCCTTGTCGATCAGGTGCCGCGTCGCCCCGCCCCCGGGCGTTGCCACCACCAGAAAGTCAGACGCTTCGGCCAGCGCCAGCGGCGTCGCGCAATAGTTGAAATCCACGCCGGCACGCGGTGAGCGGCTGTGGTAGTTGATCACCATGTCAAAACCCAGCGCGCGTTTGGCGATGGCCATGCCGACCGAGCCAAGACCGAGAATGCCCAAGCGCTTGCCGGCGAACGAGGGCCGGGTCACCTTGCGCCACTCATTGCGGCGCACCGAGGCGTCGGCCTGGGGAATGTCACGAACCGCCGCCAGCAGCAACGCCATTGCATGGTCTGCCACCGTCGGCGCATTCACCCCTGCCCCATTCGTGACCACGATGCCCCGCGCCTCGGCGGCAGCGAGGTCGACGCGCTCGTAGCCGGCGCCAATCACACAGATGATCCCCAGCTTTGGCAGCGCGGCCATTTCCTCGGCGGTAAAACCCAGCGGCCCACGGGTCAATACCGCATCAATCTCATCGCCCCCGTTCGCCACCGCCTCCGCCCGTAGCGCCGGGGTGGGCGCCAGAATGAGCCGAAAGCCGCTGCGTTCCAGAATCGGCAAATACATGTTCACGCTTTCAACCAGCACCAACACCGTTTTCATCATCCCTCCGCTGCGCGAAATTCGTGGTGCTGACAGTACCGCGAGTGAGCGCGATTGGGCAGAGGTGTGCATGGCAAAATCCAGGCTTCAAAAAAACAGGCATCACTTGGCAGACCCATCAGCGTCATAACAAACGGCGACACTTGAGGTGCCTGATGCAGAGGTCAGAGGGACAGAAGGGGGCTCTCCGATTTCCGACAAACCGACAGCAATCCCCCTCACAACGACAGCTGCGGTTGCCGAGCCTGCCCGTTGCTGTTTAAGGTCTGAGCCCTGCGACACATGATTTGATCACGACAAAACGTGTGCCACGCGGTCCGGCGACGGCCGCGCCCTGAACGAACACACACAAAAGGAACGTCAGAACCATGCTGAAAGGATTATCCAGAACGTTGAGCGGCGCCGCGATTGCCGGTGTGTTGTTGTCTTCGGCCGTGGCCCTGGCGGCCGCTGATACCGGCAAGCAACCGGGTCGGGCGCTGGCGGCGAAGATCGGCGTGCCGTGGCCGGCGGTCATCGCCCATCGCGGCGCGTCGTTCAATGCGCCCGAGGAGACGGTGCCTTCCTACACCCTTGCCCGGGAATTGGGTGCTGACTATCTGGAAATGGACATCCAGCGCACCAAGGATGGCGTGCTCATCGCGCTGCATGACAACACGCTGGAGCGCACCACCAACATTGCCGAGGTCTACCCGGAACGGGCCAAGGACCCGCTTAACACGTTTACCCTGGAAGAGATCAAACGTCTGGACGCCGGCGCGTGGTTCAACAAGGCTCACCCTGACCGCGCCCGCGCCGCGTACGTCGGGCTGAAAATTCTGACGCTGGACGAGGTCATCGACATCGCCGAAGGCGGCAAAAACAAGCCCGGTCTGTACATAGAAACCAAGGTGCCCGCGCAGTTTCCGGGCATCGAAGAAGATCTGAAGAAGAAGCTCGAACAGCGCGGCTGGCTGACCCAGCGCCCCGCTGCCGAGAAAGGCCACGTCAACGTCGCGCATATGCCGGGCCGTGTGGTGCTGCAGACGTTTGAAAAACCCAGCCTGGAACTGCTGCAGAAGAGCATGCCCAACACACCGAAAGTGCTGCTGCTGTGGCTGGGCGACGGCTACATCGAAACGGCTTCGGGCAAGACCTTGAAGGACTCGGGCGCCAAGGACAAGGCGAGCTTCTACGCCACTGAGCAGGTGAAATCCAAGGAAGAGTTTGCCGCCTGGATGGATTGGGCCAAAGCCCACGGCGCCGTCGGTACGGGGCCATCGGCGGCTTTGAGAAACGGCGGTGACCAGAGCTACATGGACCTGGTGCAGCCATGGATGAACAAGATGGCCCACGACCGCGGGCTGATCATTCACCCCTACACCGTGGACGACGCGGTGGACTTCAAGGCGCTAAGCGAAGAGGGCGTGGACGGGTTCTTTACTAACCGGGCTTCGGAATTGCTGAAATTCTATGGTCGGCCATCCACGGAAAGCATGGACGCCATCCTTAAGCGCAGCGGTTACTGATCCAGGAAAGTACGCCGCTCTCGCCGACCTGCACGCGGATCACAACGGTGGGAGCGAGCGTGCTCGCGAAGGCGCCGGTTGGTTCGATAAATGATCAGCGGCCGAAACGCCGTCTTCGTGAGCAAGCTCACTTCCACATAACCGTGTTCGATCTGCAATGGCGCGTTTTACGCCAGCTCTGCCACCACCGCTGCCAGCGCTTTCGCCGGGTCGGCGGCCTGGCTGATCGGGCGGCCGATGACCAGATAGTCGGAGCCTGCATCCAGCGCCTGACGCGGCGTCAGAATGCGGCGCTGATCGTCCAGCGCGCTGCCGGCCGGACGAATGCCGGGCGTCACAAGCTGCAGCGAGGGATGCGCCGCTTTCAGCGCCTGGGCTTCCAGCGCGGAGCACACCAGACCGTCCATCCCGGCCTTTTCAGCCAGCGCTGCCAGCCGAAGCACCTGCTCCTGCGGCTCGATGTCCAGACCAATGCCCGCCAGATCTTCCCGCTCCATGCTGGTCAGCACCGTTACGCCAATCAGCAGGGGCTTGGGACCTGTGCGCTGATCCAGCACATCGCGACAGGCCGCCATCATGCGCAAGCCACCGGAACAGTGCACGTTGACCATCCACACGCCCATCTCAGCGGCGGCCTTGACCGCCATCGCCGTGGTATTGGGGATGTCATGAAATTTGAGGTCCAGAAACACTTCGAAGCCCTTGGCATTAAGGGTTTCGACGATGTCCGATGCGCAGCTGGTAAATAGCTCCTTGCCCACCTTGACCCGGCACAGCCTGGGGTCCAGTTGATCAGCCAGATTCAACGCGGCTTCGCGGGTCGGGAAATCCAGGGCGACGATGATAGGGGTCTGGCAGACGGACATGAGCGGGTTCTCTGGCAAGTCGAAATCGGCGCGCATTGTAGCCGAACATCCCGCAGGGCGGGACCCGGCAATCGGTAAATGCTGCCCGAGGCGCGCCAGGCGTCGAGCATCTCCTACAATTGAACCACTGGACAGCGTCGCTGCTCCAACGCTTATCACAAGAAGGAAAACCTTATGCCCTGGTATGCCTGGTTAATTTTGCTCGTTGCAATCGGCTCGATCGTTGGCGGTCTGCTGATGCTCAAGGATTCCGCGAAGAAACTGCCGCTGACCGATGAACAACTCAAGCGCGTTCACGAGCGCAACGCCGAGATGGACGCCAAGGAAGCGCGAGACCGCTGAAATTTCTGCTGATCGATGTCGCTGAAGCACGTTGCGCGAGCGTGACTTCGGCGCTTCAACAACCCCGCCCCTTCCCCGCCGCCCTGCCGAACAGTTAATGCCTGCCGGTGTCAGTCCCTGTCTGCGCCTTCGCCCAGCGCCACGGCGTGATGAGTGGCCTGTGGCGTTACAGCGATGCGAAATGGCTGAAAAATCTTGAACATCTCCCCATTCTCCCGAAGCTGCCGGAGCAGTTCGCCGAAGCGTTCTGCGCTGATGGGCGCATCCGGGCGCAACAGCGCGTAATGCCGATACACCTGATCCACGCGGTCCGAGACCAGGAACTGGTCGGCGTCCTGCGGGTTGTTCGACATGAACGTGCTCAGGTAGGAGCGTGTGACCAGCGCAATGTCCGCGCGATCGCGCAGCACCATCAAGAGGTTGCTGTCGTGGGAATAGGTCAGCGTGGCGTTGTAATTGTCGGCGAGGAATTTAGGGTCGGCATCAAAACGCGCGAACGCATAGTGGTAGCCGCTGAACAGCGCGAGCCGCTTGCCATGCAGCTCGTCGAAATACGTCTGGGTACGACCCTGCTGGCGGTGCGCGACGAAGACTTCAGCGTCTTCCAGCCCCATGTCGACATCTTCATGGGGAATGCCTTTCCAGCCCCAGGCGGGGTTTTCGAAAATGGCCATGTCGAAGCGCGCCTGCTGGAAATCGCGGAAACGACGCGGAATGGACGTGGGCACCATCTCGAAGCGATAGTCGCTCTGCATCGCGTTCAGCGCGCTGACCATCTGCGGGAGCAGTCCGGTGTCTTCGCCGCGCTCGGGACGAATCGTGTACGGCGGGAAATGTGCCGCACCAATGCGCACGATCTGCGTCGCACCGGCCTGCCAGGCCCACAGGGTAGCGGTCGCAAGCAGCAGGGTTTTAAAAGCCATCCGCATCGGCGTGGACATCAAGACAAGGTACCTCAGGCGAAACGGAGTACGTAAGCTATGCGTTCGCGATCAATTAGACAACGGTCAAACGCAGGCCAGGCGGACTGCGCTTTTCCAACTCCCGCCCTCCCTGCGCCTTGCCGCCCCTTTCCCTTCCAGGCCCTCTCTCGGCCAAAGCAGTCCTTGTCCTTTGCGTTATCGACCGCGCTTTGCTTTAGATGAGGACCGAATGCGACTGCAATTTATGCCGAGGTTAGCGCTCAGGCAAGCGCTGTCCCGGCCATAGGCCAGTCAGGTGCGACAAAAGACGCCGCGTCTGCAAACCTTCCTGCTCATCACGAGTCCCAATCATGGATCATCTGCGTCGGGCAGTCGGACGCGGCCTTGACAGGGCGGCGCCCCATGGCGCTGCGGCAGGTTATGGAACAGGAGTTTGAGATGTCCTATTGGTTGGTGATAGACCTGGAGGCCACCACCGAAGAAGGCGGATGGCCCGTGGCAGAGATGGAAATCATCGAAATCGGTGCGGCCGTGGTCAACCAGGATGGGCGGGAAATCGACCATTTCGAACGCTTCGTGCGGCCCGTCCGCCGGCCGTTACTGACGCCTTTCTGTCGTGAACTGACGCGCATCCAGCAGCGCTTTATCGACGGTGCCTCGACGCTGCCAACCGTGTGGCCACAGTTTGAACGCTGGATCGGCCAATACCGGGCGCGGCTGGTGGCCTGGACCAGTTGGGGCGATTACGACCGTCAGCAACTGGAACAGGAATGGCGCCTGCACCAGCTCACCAGCGAACTTGCCGGCCTGCCCCACGTCAACCTGAAGCAGCGCTTCGCCAGCGCCCGCCACCTGCAAAAGCCCTGCGGCCTGAACACCGCGCTGCAATTGGCAGGTATGCACTTCAATGGCCAGCAGCACCGGGCGCTCTCGGACGCGCGAAATACCGCACGGCTGCTGCCGCTGGTGATCCCAGGCTGAGGCGTGACGCATTTATCAAAGCGGATGACGGCCTTTTATACGTTCGGCATACTGTCCGGCCTTTTCCAGCCCTTCCCAAGGAGATCCAGCCATGTTCAAGGTCAACGAGTATTTCGACGGCACCGTCAAATCCATTGCCTTCAAGCAAGCAGAAGGCGACGCGACCATCGGCGTCATGGCTCCCGGAACGTACAATTTCAGCACGGCTGATCGGGAAATCATGCACGTGATCTCCGGCCAACTGAAAGTCTTGCTGCCAGACACCGACAACTGGGCGACTTACGACGCCGGACAACAGTTCGATATCCCGGCGAACGTCAAATTCGATGTCGAAGCGACCGTAGAAACCGCCTACCTGTGTGAATACCGCAAAGGTTGATTTACAGATTCAGGTCGGCAATCAGCCGACCTGCTCCACACCGGCGTTGAACTGCAAGGCAGCCAAGCGCGCGTACAGCGGGTTGCTGGCAATCAGCTCCCGATGCGTCCCCACCGCGACCAGTTTCCCCTGATCCATCACCGCAATCCGGTCAGCGTTCTGCACCGTCGCCAGTCGATGTGCGATGACCAGGGTCGTGCGGCCTTCCATTAACGTCGGCAACGCCTGTTGAATGAGATATTCGCTCTGGGCATCCAGTGCGCTGGTGGCTTCGTCGAGCAACAGAATCGGCGCATCGGCCAGCAACGCCCGGGCAATGGCCAGACGCTGACGCTGCCCGCCCGACAAGCCCATGCCGCCATCACCCAGGTGCGTCTGATAACCCTGAGGCAGCAACTGAATGAACTCATGGGCGTGGGCAATCCGCGCCGCCGCCTCCACCTGCTCGACGCTGGCGGCCGGGTTGCCGTAACGAATGTTGTCCTCAACCGACCCAAAAAATAGCGCCGGCGTCTGCGACACCCAGGCGAAGCAGCGGCGCAAGTCCAAGGGATCGAGACGTTCGACGGGAATGCCCTCGATCACCACACGCCCATGCTGCGGGTCGTAAAAACGCAGCAGCAGGTCGAACAGCGTCGACTTGCCCGCCCCGGAAGGGCCGACCAACGCAAGGGTTTCCCCCGCTTGGATGGTCAGGCTCAAGCCGTCAACGGCGTTGCGCTCCGGGCGGGAAGGATAGGCAAAACTGAGGTTTTCCAGCGCCAGGCGCCCGCTGATGCGTGCGGGCAGCGCGAGCAGATCGCTGGCCGGCGCTGTGATTTCACTGCGCGCCTGCAGCAGTTCGGTGATGCGCTCTGCCGCGCCCGCCGCCCGTTGCATCTCGCCGATGACCTCACTGAGCGTGCCGAAGGCGCTGCCAACGATGAGGCTGTAGAACACAAACGCCGCCAGCTCGCCGCCGGAGATACGCCCGGCGATCACGTCCATGCCACCGACCCAGAGCATCACGCCCACCGCGCCCAACACCAATACGATGACCAGGGTGATCAGCCACGAACGTTGCAGAATCCGCTTGCGTGCCGTCTCGAATGCATCCTCGGCGGTCTGCGCAAAACGCTGACGGTCTTGTTCCTGGTGGTTGTAGGCCTGAACGGTTTTGATCTGCCCCAGCGCTTCGGACACGTAGCTGCCGACATCCGCCACCCGGTCCTGACTCTCCCGCGACAGGCTGCGCACACGACGCCCGAAAATCAGAATCGGCGCCACCACCAGCGGCAGTGCGACGACAACAATGCTGGTCAGCTTGGGATTGGTGAAAAACAGCAGGATGATCCCGCCGATGACCATCAGCGCGTTGCGCAGGAACATCGACAGCGACGAGCCGATCACCGATTGCAGCAGCGTGGTGTCGGCAGTCAGGCGCGACTGGATTTCCGAGCTTCGATTGTTCTCGTAAAAGCCGGGATGCAAGCTGACAAGGTGGTCGAACACCTGCTTGCGCAGATCGGCGACCACGCGTTCGCCGATCCATGACACCAGGTAAAAGCGCGCAAAGGTACCGACTGCGAGGGCGACCACCAAGCCCATGAACAGGCCGATGGTTTCATTGAGCAGGGTGGGCGAACGGGTCATGAAGCCCTGATCCACCATCAGCCGGATGCCTTGCCCCATCGACAGGGTGATGGCGGCGGTGACCACCAGCGCCAGCAACGCGCCGATGGCTTGCTTGCGGTACGGCGCAATCATGCGCAGGGCAAGACGAATGGCATGCCGCTGACGGCCGGAAAAAACTGAAGCCATGAAAAACACCCGCGAGACGAATCAGCCGCAGAGCCTACACCTCCCGCTCCGTGCACGCTCGTCAGCTTTGCCGAACCCGGCGGCGCTGTCGCCAGGCAACGAACGCAGTCATGCAACAGGCCTCGCTGCCCGGCACACAGCGTTCCCGGCAGACTCGCGATTGCGATGCAAAACGGGCGCGGCGTGTGCCGGTTTCAGGGGCGCCGATCAGTCAGGACGGTCGCGCCCAAGGCTTCGACGATCTGCCGCAGGGCCGCTGACTCGCCGTTGATGCGAACCTGCAGGCTGTCGATCTCCCGACGCGGCGGGTAGTGCTTGCGCAAGGCATCGAAGGCCAGCCGTTGGCGCTGAGCATCGCCCACCAGACTGCGGCGAAAATCCGCGTCGTCGCGGCGAGGATCGTAAACGCCCCGGCATAGCGCGTTCAGCGCCCAGACCGGGTCGGTGGCGGCATCCAGCGTGACTTGGGCCAGCCAGGGCTTGGGCAGCAGGTCCTCAAGCATGACGCTGGCCGGTTGCCCAAGGTGCGCGCAGAGGGCCTGATAAATTTGCGCGGTGCCACGCTGCCGGCCGTCGAGGCTGTAACCGGCGATGTGCGGCGTGCCGATGACGCACAGCTCGGCCAGTTCGACGTCGACCTCCGGCTCTTTTTCCCAGACATCCAGCACCGCTTGCAGGTCTTCGCGTTCCAGCAGCACCTGGCGTAGTGCGCGGTTGTCGACGACCGGGCCGCGCGCGGCGTTGATCAGCCAGGCGCCGGCCTTGAGCTGCTGCAAGCGGGCGTAATCGAACAGGTGCCAGGTGGGCGAGTTGCCGCCTCTGTCCAGCGGTGTGTGCAGGCTGATCACATCGCAGCGGGCGATGATCTCGTCGAGGTTGACGTAGTCGCCGCCTTCAAGGGCCTGACGCGGCGGGTCGCAGACCAGCACGTTCCAGCCCAGGCCGCGCAAAACCTTGATCAACCGACCGCCCACCTGGCCCGCTCCCACTACGCCATAGGTGCGACTGGCAAGGTCGACGCCTTCTATTTCCGCCAGGGTCAGCAGACTGCCCAAGACATAATCGACCACGCCACGGGCGTTGCAGCCCGGGGCGCTGGACCATTGAATACCGGCTTCTTCGAAGTAGTCGAGATCGAGGTGATCGGTGCCGATGGTGCAGGTGCCGACAAAGCGCACCGGCGTGCCTTCGAGCAATGCACGGTCGACACGGGTGACCGAGCGCACCAGCAAAATGTCGGCGTCGGCGACGGCGGCGCGGTCGAGCGTGCGGCCCGGGTAACGCTGAATATCGCCGATGCCTGCGAAAAAGGCGTCGAGCAAGGGGATGTTTTCGTCGGCAACTATGCGCATGTCAGGGCTCCTGGAATGGCCGCAGTGTAGGCGCCAGAGCTCTGCCGAGCCAGCGTGACGCGAAACCCGTCAACGATACCGAACCCGATCAGTCGAGCTTCTTGCGGATCCAGTACAGGAATTCGCCGTCGCCAGCCTGTTTATCCACCAACTCGTGGCCCAGGAACACACAGAACTTGGGGATATCGCGCTGGGTGGACGGATCGGTGGCGATCACTTTGAGCAACCCGCCGGGCGGCAGGTCGCGCACTTTCTGGTGCAGCATCATGACCGGCTCGGGGCAATTGAGGCCGGTGGCGTCGAGCACGGCATCGACGGCGAGGTTTTCGATGGAATCAGACATGGGGCGCTCCGGAAACAGGCCGGCATTGTCGCTTAATTGATCAAGGATCGCCAAATCGGCCGGCCAGGTTATAGCCCGATGCTGTCCGCGGAGCGCCATGGACTACGCTGCTGCCTACAACCTTTGTAGGATTCTGCGACATCTTGGCGTTTGGTCATACCGGACCCGGCACGTATGATCCTTGACATTTCTTCGCAGATTAGAAATCTATGTCCCTGATAGTTCTACTGCTTCTGCCTTTCATCGGCAGCTGTCTGGCGGCACTTTTGCCGCACAACGCACGCAACAGTGAATCCCTGCTCGCCGGCCTGATCGCCTTGATCGGCGCGGTGCAAGTGGCGCTGTGGTATCCGCAGATCGCCCACGGCGGCGTCATCCGAGAGGAGTTTTTCTGGCTGCCCAGCCTGGGCCTGAATTTCGTATTGCGTCTGGATGGCTTTGCCTGGCTGTTCTCGATGCTGGTGTTGGGCATCGGCGCGCTGGTGTCGCTGTATGCGCGCTACTACATGTCACCGGACGACCCGGTGCCGCGCTTCTTCTCGTTCTTTCTCGCGTTCATGGGCGCCATGCTCGGGCTGGTGATGTCCGGCAACCTCATCCAAATCGTTTTTTTCTGGGAGCTGACCAGCGTCTTCTCGTTTCTGCTGATTGGCTACTGGCACCACCGCGCCGATGCGAGGCGCGGCGCTTACATGGCGCTGATGGTCACGGGCGCCGGTGGCCTGGCGCTGCTGGTCGGGATGATGCTGCTCGGGCACGTGGTCGGCAGTTACGACCTTGATCGGGTGCTGGCCTCGGGCGACGCGATTCGCGCCCATGCCCTGTACCCCGTGCTGCTGACGCTGATTTTGATCGGCGCACTGAGCAAGAGCGCGCAATTCCCCTTCCATTTCTGGCTGCCCCACGCCATGGCGGCACCGACACCGGTGTCGGCGTATCTGCACTCGGCGACGATGGTCAAGGCCGGGGTGTTCCTGCTTGCACGCCTGTGGCCTTCGCTGTCGGGGAGCGAGCAGTGGTTCTGGATCGTCAGCGGTGCGGGCGCGTGCACGCTGGTGATCGGCGCCTATTCCGCCATGTTTCAGAACGACCTCAAGGGCCTGCTGGCTTATTCCACCATCAGCCACCTGGGGCTGATCACTCTGCTGCTGGGCCTGAACAGTCCACTGGCCGCGGTTGCCGCAGTGTTTCATATCCTCAACCACGCGACGTTCAAGGCATCGCTGTTCATGGCTGCGGGGATCATTGACCATGAGAGCGGCACCCGCGACATTCGCAAGCTCAGCGGCCTGATCAAGCTGATGCCCTATACCGCGACGCTGGCCATGGTCGCCAGCGCGTCAATGGCCGGCGTGCCGCTGCTGAACGGCTTCCTGTCCAAGGAAATGTTCTTCGCAGAAACAGTGTTCATCACTTCGACTGACTGGGTGGAAATCGCCCTGCCGGTGATCGCCACCGTCGCCGGGATCTTCAGCGTGGCGTATTCCCTGCGCTTCACCGTTGATGTGTTCTTCGGGCCGAAAGCCACGCGCCTGCCGCACACGCCCCATGAGCCGCCGCGCTGGATGCGTCTGCCGGTGGAGCTGCTGGTGCTGACCTGCCTGATCGTCGGCATCTTTCCCTCGCAGTCGGTCGGCCCGCTGCTCGCCGCAGCCGCACAGCCGGTGGTGGGAGGGGAACTGCCCGAGTACAGCCTGGCCATCTGGCACGGGCTGAACGCGCCGATGATCATGAGCCTGATCGCCATGGCCGCAGGTATCCTCCTGTATCTGCTGCTGCGAGGCCCGATCAAGCGCAAACGGGTCAACGGGCCGCCGTTGATCTGGCGTCTGAACGGCAAGCGTCTGTTCGAGCGCGTGCTGGTGCTGCAGATGCGTGCCGCGCGCCGGCTCCAGGGCCTGTTGACCACTCGGCGATTGCAGGCGCAGCTGTTCCTGATGGTGCTGGCGGCGTTAATCGCCGGTTTCGTGCCGATGTACGAAAGCGGCCTGAGCTGGGGCGACCGACCGAAGATTCCAGGCTCCGGCGTGTTCGTGATGCTCTGGCTGATCGCTATTGCCTGCGCCATCGGCGCTGCGTGGCAGGCCAAGTACCACCGGCTGGCCGCGGTGACCATGGTCAGCGTCTGCGGGCTAATGACCTGCGTGACCTTCGTCTGGTTTTCCGCGCCCGACCTGGCGCTGACCCAACTGGCGGTGGAGGTGGTCACCACCGTTTTGATTTTGCTGGGCCTGCGCTGGCTGCCACGACGCAACGAAAACGTGCCGCCGCCTTCACAGGCGCGACGCCGGGCCAAGGTGCGACGGATCCGCGATTTCGTGCTCGCCGTGGCAGTGGGTGGCGGCATGGCGGTGTTGTCCTACGCCATGCTGACGCGGCCGACGCCGAACGCCATTTCCGAGTTTTACCTGAGCCGCGCACTGGCCCAGGGCGGCGGCACGAACGCGGTGAACGTCATGCTGGTGGACTTCCGCGGCTTCGACACCTTTGGCGAAATCACCGTATTGGCCGTCGTGGCGCTGACGGTCTTTGCCTTGCTGCGGCGTTTCCGGCCGCCGAAAGAGTCCATTGCACTGCCGGCACAGCAGCGCTTGCTCGCGCGTGACGTGGTCACCGATCTGGTCAACCCGCGTCACGCGGCGGACACCGCGCTGGGCTTCATGATGGTGCCCGCGGTGCTGGTGCGCCTGTTGTTGCCGGTGGCCTTCGTGGTGTCGATGTACCTGTTCATGCGCGGGCATAACCAGCCGGGCGGCGGTTTTGTGGCCGGGCTGGTGATGTCGGTGGCGTTCATCCTGCAATACATGGTCGCCGGCACCCAGTGGGTCGAGGCCAACATGAGCCTGCGGCCGCTGCGCTGGATGGGCACCGGCCTGTTCTTCGCGCTGGCCACAGGGTTGGGCTCGATGGCCCTGGGTTACCCGTTCATGACCACCCACACCGCCCATGTGCACCTGCCGGTGCTGGGCGATCTGCACATTGCCAGCGCGCTGTTTTTCGACATCGGCGTGTACGCCGTGGTGGTCGGCTCAACCCTGCTGATCCTCACCGCCCTGGCTCACCAGTCGGTGCGCAGCCATCGTCCCACCTCGTTGCCGCAGCCTATTGAACCGGCCCCGGCGGCGAGCCCGATTTCACAAGGAGCCATCTGATGGAAGAAGTCATCGCCATTGCCATCGGCGTGCTCGCCGCCTCAGGCGTGTGGCTGATCCTGCGCCCACGGACCTTTCAGGTCGTCATGGGCCTGTGCCTTTTGTCCTACGGCGTCAACCTGTTCATCTTCAGCATGGGCAGCCTGTTCATCGGCAAGGAGCCCATCATCAAAGACGGCGTGCCCCAGGACCTGCTCAATTACACCGACCCCCTTCCCCAGGCGCTGGTGCTGACGGCCATCGTCATCAGCTTCGCCATGACGGCGCTGTTTCTGGTGGTGCTGCTGGCCTCGCGCGGTCTGACCGGCAACGACCACGTCGACGGTCGGGAGCTGGGTGAATGAGCCTGATGAACCAACTGATCGTCGCGCCGATCCTGCTGCCGGTCCTGACCGCTGCGCTGGTGCTGTGGCTTGGCGAAAAACACCGGCCGCTGAAAGCGCGGATCAACCTGCTGTCCACCGGGCTTGGCCTGGCGATTGCCATCACGTTGATGGTGTGGGTACAGAAAACCGGCACCACTGGCTCCATCGGCGTGTACCTGCCGGGCAACTGGGAGGCGCCGTTCGGCATCGTGCTGGTGATCGATCACCTGTCGGCGCTGATGCTGGTGCTGACCGGCATCGTCGCGTTCTGCGCCCTGCTCTTCGCCCTGGCCCGTTGGGATCGTGCAGGCGCGAGCTTCCACGCCTTGTTTCAGATCCAGTTGATGGGGCTGTATGGCGCCTTTCTCACCGCCGATCTGTTCAACCTCTTCGTGTTCTTCGAGGTGTTACTGGCAGCGTCCTATGGCCTGTTGCTGCACGGGTCGGGACGGGCGCGGGTGTCGGCGGGCCTGCATTACATCACCATCAACCTGCTCGCCTCGTCGCTGTTTCTGATTGGCGCAGCGCTGATCTACGGCGTGACTGGCACGCTGAACCTGGCCGATCTGGCGATAAAGATCCCGCAGGTGCCGGAGAGCGACCTGGGTCTGTTGCACGCCGGCGCGGCGATTCTGGCGGTGGCGTTTCTCGCCAAGGCGGGCATGTGGCCGCTGAATTTCTGGCTGGTTCCGGCCTACTCCGCGGCCAGCGCACCGGTGGCGGCGTTGTTCGCGATCATGACCAAGGTCGGCGCCTACACCCTGCTGCGGCTGTGGACGCTGTTGTTTTCCGGGCAGGCCGGCGCGTCGGCGTTCTTCGGCGGCGACTGGCTGATCTGGGGCGGCATGGCCACCGTCACCGTGGCAGCGATTTCCGTTATCGCCGCCCAACGGCTGGAGCGAATGGCCAGTCTGAGCATTCTGGTGTCGGCGGGCATCCTGCTCTCGGCGGTCGGTTTCGCTCAGCCAAGCCTGACTGCCGGCGCACTGTTTTATCTGGTGAGTTCGACCCTGGCGCTCAGCGCGTTGTTCTTGCTGGCAGAGCTGATCGAGCGCTCACGTTCGGCCAACGACATAGCCCTCGACGAGGACGCCGACCAGTTGCCCAAGGCGCTGGAGTCGTTGCACCCGGTGCCCGGGACCAATCTGGACGACGAGCAGAAAGCCGTTGTCGGGCATGTCATTCCGTGGACCATGGCGTTTCTGGGCCTGAGTTTCATGGCCTGCGCATTGCTCATCATTGGTATGCCGCCGTTGTCCGGCTTTCTCGGCAAGCTGACCCTGATCAGCGCGCTGCTCAACCCGCTGGGCCTTGACGTCGCGAAGGGCGAGGCGATTCGCGGCGACAGCTGGACGCTGGTGGCGCTGCTGATTATTTCCGGGCTGGCGTCGCTGTTTGCCTTCGTGCGTGTCGGCATCAAGCGCTTCTGGACGCCTCAAGAGCATGCGGCGCCCCTGCTGCGGCTCAATGAATGCCTGCCGATTGCCTTGCTGGTGGGCTGCGCCATCGTGCTGACGTTCAAGGCCCAGGCGCTGTTGCACTACACCCAGGACACGGCGCAGGCGTTGCACGATCCACAGCAATACGTGCTGTCGGTGATGGCGGCCAGGCCGATACCGGGGCCCGACTCGGCTGCGGCGCAGGTGCAGCCATGAAGCGCCTTTTTCCTGCACCGCTGTTGTCGATGTCGCTCTGGGGCTTGTGGCTGTTGCTCAACCTGTCGCTGAGCCCGGGCAACCTGCTGTTGGGCGCCCTGCTGGGGTTTTTCGCACCTTATATTTTTGCGCCCTTGCGCCCCTCGCCGGCGCGTATCCGCAAACCCGGCGTCGCCGTGCGCTTATTCCTGCTGGTGGGCCGCGACGTGGTGGCCTCCAATCTGGCGGTGGCCCTGGGCGTGCTGCGTGCAGGTCGCCGTCCGCCACACTCGGTGTTCGTCAAAGTCCCGCTGGAACTGCGCGACGCCCACGGCCTTGCGGCGCTGGCGATGATTTGCACGGTCATACCGGGGACCGTCTGGTCTGAACTCGCGCTGGATCGCAGCGTGTTGTTGATGCACGTGTTCGATCTGGAGGACGAAGCGCGCTTTATCGAGCACTTCAAAAGCACCTACGAACGGCCACTGATGGAGATTTTTCAATGAGTGCCCTGCTCACAAACGCGATTCTGCTGACGCTGTCGCTGTTCACGGTCGCCATGGTGCTGACCCTGATCCGCCTGTTCAAAGGCCCGTCGGCGCAGGACCGGGTGCTCGCATTGGACTACCTGTACATCCTGGCGATGCTGACAATGCTGGTGCTGGGGATTCGTTACGCCAGTGACACCTACTTCGAGGCGGCGCTGTTGATTGCGCTGTTCGGCTTCGTCGGCTCATTCGCGCTGGCCAAATTTCTGTTGCGCGGCGAGGTGATCGAATGAATTCGTTGCAGGTATTGCCGTTCTGGGTCGAAGTCCTGACCGCCGTCCTGCTGGTGCTCAGCAGCCTGTTTGGCTTGATCGGGGCGCTGGGCCTGTTGCGCCTGAAGGATTTTTTCCAGCGCATGCACCCGCCCGCGTTGGCTTCGACCCTCGGCGCGTGGTGCGTGGCGCTGGCGTCGATTGTTTACTTCTCGGCGCTGAAGGACAGTCCCGTGCTGCACGCGTGGCTGATCCCGATCCTGCTGGCGATCACGGTGCCGGTCACCACCTTGCTGCTGGCGCGCACCGGGCTGTTTCGCAAGCGAATGGCCGGTGATGACGTGCCTCCCGAGGTCAGCGACGGCAGACAGCAGGGGCATTGATGGTGTGCCATTGGCGCTAGCCGCGCGCACCCATGCCCGCCACCCGTCGCTTGTGGCGTGGGAGGATGTGGGCGCGTTCCGTGTGCAGATTTTATTGATGCGCTGCTCTTACTCGCTGGCTTTGAACGTCAACTCGCCCTTGCGCCATTTGGCGGCTTTGGCGGTCGCGGCTTTGAGGACTTTGCTCAGGCCGGTCTGAATCTGCTCGTGGGCGGCGAACACCATAAAGATGCTATGGGACTCTTTGAAGACGATGCCGTGGCCTTCAGGCACTTCGACAAAGGCGTATTCGCCCAGGCCGTAGATGGTCATCTTGATGTCGCGAAAGCGGATTTCGAACTTGCCGCCTTCGCGGCTGGGCAATACCGACGCACGAAAGTGGTCGCCCACCTTCAGGTCCAGCCCGGGTTTGTCATCGACCACCAGTGCGGTTTCGGTGTCGATCTCAGACATGTAAATGCCTTCAGGGGATTGTTCGATGACATAAACGAATCGCGCCTGGAATAGCTTCACCAACTTCGCGCGCACGTCACCGAGCACGAATAACGCGTGGGTATCCAGATTACCTACTGCCAATGTGCAAACTCCCAACCTGATAGGAACCCGCCCGGACAGCCGACCGGGCAAGAAAGAACGAGAAAATGGTGCGCCCTGAAGCCGGACGCTGGCGTGAGCATGGATTCTACCGGCAGTGAGTCTATACGGGATATATCCCTTTCGTCCGCAGCCATGTGGTTTTTGTGGTCTTGGGGAAATGCTTAGAACTCTTGCCTGCCCCGCGCACTCCCATGCAGCAGAAGGTTACTCACTGACCACGCCAATCCGGGTCCTTGACCCGTCCGGGAGAAATAATGGAAATCATGACACCGTCGCTTGAGCTGTTGTTTGAACAACTGGGGCTTGAGTCCGATCAGGCCAGCATCGACGCGTTCGTCGCAGCCCATCACCTGCCTGATGACGTGAAGGTGTCCGAAGCCGATTTCTGGACGCCGCAACAAGGTGCGTTGCTCAAGGAGAAAATCCAGGTGGATGACGACTGGGCCCCCATCGTCGACGAGCTGAACGTCTTGTTGCACACCCCGAGCTGATCCGTTTCAAGCGTAAACAATGGCGGCCCTCAAGGCCGCCAATTTTTTGCGCATCGCTCCCACCGCTATAAGTCCGTTCGATCACTGCGGATAGCCTGGCTGTCCCACGTTGGAAAACATCTGCCGCCCTTCAAGCGCCGGGGCGTGCACGAACAATCCGTCCACCAGCGC
This sequence comes from Pseudomonas sp., assembly GCF_036387035.1. GTDB lineage: Bacteria > Pseudomonadota > Gammaproteobacteria > Pseudomonadales > Pseudomonadaceae > Aquipseudomonas. Next base: position 20,202 of record NZ_DASVUM010000055.1, read on the forward strand.
GTCGCGTCGGGCATTGTTCCAGTGGGCGGAGCGATGGATGTAGCGCTGGTACAACAATGTCTGCTCGGCATCACTCAATGCGCTGCCCTCTCCTTTTGCATAGCTGATCAACTTGGCGGCAATCGGGCGCAACTCCGGGGGAAGGCTGGTTTGCGCAGAATCCCTGACGGGCAGAAACGGCACCCCCTCGTCGCTCGCCAGCGCATGCATTACCCGCAGGTAAACAAGGGCGAGATGGTTGTAGACACAACGTTCCAGCGTCACCGTCGCCACCACCGTCTTGACCCCTCGTGACGTGGTGCCAAACCGCTCGAAACATTCAATGCCCAGCGCGGCGCTGTCATCAGCAGGATCGAGTAGACGCTGCGCATCCAGCGTGGACAGCTCGGCATGAGCCTGCAGCCAGGCGTCCGTAGCGTCGTATGGCGTGCTGACGCTGACCAGGCTGCGGTGCGGCCGGAACAGCGACACTTTCTCGAATTCCCGAGGCTAATAGCCGCCACCGATGTCGGAGTGACTGCCCGGCAGCGTGACTTCTCGGGGCCACTCGGGCTTGACGCTGTTGAGCACGAAGTTGCGCCGATGCTCATCACCGGCCACCAGGTGCAGCACCTGCTGCGCGCACCCGGGAGGCAGAAACAGGTTGACCCGCTTGTTGACCGCATCACGGACGCTGCCCAGATCGGAAATCCCGCCGACGGCGGCGACCGTGTCAAACAGCCCGATGACGTTCACACGGACGCTGCCCCTGGCCCACGAAAAATGGTCGGCGAGCGGGAGCTCGCGAGGGTCGAGAATGGGGTCGAGGGCGCCCCGTGACTGTTTTAGCACTTCATTGACCAAGTGCCGTGCAGAGGCCGCGCCCCGGCTAAAGCCGAACACGTCCAACTCCAGCGCCGCGATGACGCAGCCCGGGTTATCGTTTTCAAAGCTCTGAAGCTCATCGCCAATTTTTTTGATGCATTTGGACACTTTCGCGACCACGCCGGTGGTACCGCGACCAAACCCCTGGCCTGACACGCGGGAGTCTCGGCCGCCCGAGGTCGTGCCGACACCGCTGACATATACCGCGTCATACACATAAGCGCCGTCGCCGTTCATGATCGCCTTGCGCTGCTGCTTATATAAGCCGGCGAGTCTTGCGATATTGGTCAGGCTGTTGCTGTAACTGCTGCCAGGGTCGCTGTGCCGACCGCCACACTCTTTGGTATGCAGGCCACCGTTAACTTCTGTCATGGCCTGGCAGTCGGCGCCAATCTGGCTGTTGACGCGGTTATTGCCGGTCCCGTCAAAGAACACGCCGAGCCGAACAGTGACTTCGAGTGCGCCGGCGCGGGGATCGCCCGATGCTTGAGTGGTTATTTTGTTCGTCATTTGATTCATCCGTGAGTACTGACATGATTCCGAACAGGCATTTACATATTCGGACATAGACCCACAGGATGGTCGTAGTTAACGTCTCGTCAACGGCTTGAACTGCACTTCAGACAGGTCCTACTTCAATATCGGAAGGGTCGCTAATTCAACAACCTGAATCTGACGATCCGCGCCCCCGCACGTGTCGGCAAGCCTCAAATTGCAAGCTGCAAGCTGGCTGCACCGCTCTTCGCTTGAAGCTTGCCGCTTAACGCCTAGCGCTTCTCAGGCTTGTAGCCCAGGCGCAGACCGCCCCAATGCCGGCCTTTAACGACGATGGGCACGGACAGGTCGTGCATCAGTTCGCCAGTGTCGCGGGTGTAGGTCTGCAACAGCACCGCTTGCTGATGACTGCCACAGCGAATGCCGGTGCGGTCGTCGAATTTGCGCTTGGTGCGGTTGTTCACCGCATCGACCGCCGTGTCACCCGTCAACGGCCGGCTGAACACCTGATTGTGCGTCGGCACATAGCCCTGTTGCGTGCAGGCGATGGCGAAAACCAAGCCTTCATGGCGCGTCAGCAGCGGCTCTTGAATGGCCGGCAGCGTTTGATCGGCGTAGCGGTCGAAGCGTGTCTGGTACTTGGCCGGCGAGGTGTTGGCGATGGGTTGATAGGTGCGGTCGAAGAGGTCCGTCAGGCTGACCCTGCCCTGGTCGATGTCCTGCTCGAACTTTGCCGCGATCTGGCTCGCGCCTTCCCGAGCAAGGTCATAGATACGCTGGTGGTAGTCATCGAGGCCCACCTGGGCAAGCCGTTCACTGATGGTTTCCGCCTGTTCTTCCATCTGCAGCGCCGATTGCGCCAGACGCCGGGTCTGGTCATCACTGATGGCCAGGTCGCTGCGCATTTGCTCCACGGCGACGAACAAGCTGCTCAGCTGCGCCTGGTTGGTCTCGGCGCCCCGCGCGATTTCGCCCACCTGTTGCTCCACGCCCACGGCCAGTTGGGCGATGCTCGCCAACTGCTGCCCGGTGGACTCAACCTGGGCCACGCCGCCGCTCAAGTCCCCCGACAACTGACGAATCTGTTCGACCACCTGACGGGTGCGCTGCTGGATGTCAGCCACCATCTCCCCGACCTCGCCGGTGGCTGCCGCCGTGCGCCCTGCCAGCCCGCGCACTTCATCGGCGACCACGGCGAAACCACGGCCATGTTCCCCGGCGCGCGCAGCTTCGATGGCGGCGTTCAGGGCGAGCAGATTGGTCTGGCTGGCGATGGATTGGATGACCGCCGTGACACGCTGGATGTCTTCGCTGCGCTGGCTGAGCGCTTCGATGAGTTCACGGCTGTTGTCGGCCCGTATGCTCAACTGGTGCATCAGGCCAATGGAGGCGTTGAGTACGCTCAGCCCCTCGCCGCTGCTCTCCCGCGCCTGGATGGCGGCCGCGAGCGCTTGCTGGCTCAGGGTCGAGGTGGCGCGCTCGGTGGCGATCATCACGTCGGCGCTGCTGACGATCTGCTCGGCCGCGTTGACTTGAGATTGCAGCTTGCCTGCCAGTTGCCTGACGGAAAACGCCACGGCCGCCGCGGACAGCGCGTTATGGCTGGTGCTTCGGGACAAATCGCGGGTCAGGTGCGTCATGCCGTCTTCGCCCTGTGCCGTTACTGCAACCGGCGCGTGGCGCGCCAACAGCCGCGGTAACCACAGCAGCGCCAGCGCGACGGGCAGGCTTGCGTAAACCGGCACATTGCCCCAGGCCATCGCCGCGAACAGCAGGCACAGCCCAAGGCTCTGCAGCGCGGGCGTCAGCCAGCGCGAACCGGTAACGACCGGCCTGTCGGCGGACGCGTGTGCGGGGTGGGAGGGTGTTAGTGCGTGGTGAGCTTTCGCATCCATGTCCGGGACCTGCCCTGCTTTCATTATTGTGAAAGCATTAAACGCCCAAATAGCGGCCATGCGCCATGAGCCATTGGTGGCAGTCGGTCGGAAATGTGCGGTGCAGAGGGTGTCACAGGATCAGCGCAAAGACGCTGCGCGGTGAAGCGGCTCGACCGCCCGTTGCGGGCGGTCGAACCCGATGGATCACGCCTGACGCTGGTGGCGGTCGATCTGCTCGTGGCGTTCTTGAGCTTCGATGCAGTACTTGGTGGTCGGGCTGATCAGCAGGCGCTTGAGGCCAATTGGCTCGCCGCTGTCTTCGCACCAGCCAAAGGTGTCGTCAGCGATGCGGCTCAGGGCCATTTCCAGCTGCGGCAGCATGCGTTGGTCGCGGTCAATTACGTTCACCAGCCAGTGGCGCTCTTCTTCCACGGAAGCGGCGTCGGCAGGGTCAGCCGGGGAGTCCAAGCTCTCGATAGCGATACGGCTCTGCTCGATGCGCGCGTGGATTTCGACTTTCATGGCTTGCAACAGGTCGACGAAGAACGCGTGCTGCTCGGCGTTCATGTAGTCATCGGCCGGCATCGCCAGCAACTTTTCCTTGGTCATTGATTTCTCTATAAAAAAACGTGCATTAAGGCGATCTCAAAGGTGCGCCTCAACCTGGCATTAAACGCGCCGTAGTCTCGAAGCGCCGCTTGGCACTCAATTTACGAGGGGCGGCAGTCTAAGGCCGGGTTCGGTACTCGGCAACATAATTGATCAGGATTCGTCCAACAAGGGCCTGGATACCCGGTGGCATCGGGTCGCGCCGGGGTTTGATCGCACACTCACCCTGCCCGGGCGTCCTCGAAACGAGGCAGATGGTGTCTGACCGGCCGTTGCGTCATCGGTTCAACGGTTGAAAAACGAAAGGGCCTGAGATCAGGCCCTTTCGGTCATACCCTTTCGGCTCAGCGCTTGAGCTTGCGCTTGTTGCGGTACTGATCGATGACCACGGCGGCGACGATGATCAGGCCCTTGATGATGTCCTGCACATAAGCGTCGACGCCCACGAAGGTAAACCCGCTGGCCATGACGCCCAGAATCAGCGCGCCGATGACGGTGCCAGTGATGCGACCAACGCCACCGGCCAGGCTGGTGCCGCCGATCACCGCAGCAGCGATGGCATCCAGCTCATAGGAAACGCCCATGCCGGCCTGCCCCGTGGCCGCCCGTGCCGAAGCGACTACGCCGGCCAGCCCTGCCAGCAGACCGGCGATGCTGTAGACGATCACCAGATGACGCTTGACGTTGATCCCCGACGTGCGCGCCGCCTGCATGTTGCCGCCGATGGCGTAGGTGTATTTGCCGTACTTGGTGTAACGCAGGGCGATGTGAAAGATCACCGCGACCACCAGAAAGATGATCACCGGCATGGCGCCCTGGCCGATCGCAGTGTAGGAATCGTTGAGCATGCTCACCGGCTGACCGCCGGTGTAATAGCGCGCCAGGCCACGGGCCGAGACCATCATGCCCAGGGTCGCGATGAACGGCGGGATACCGGTGATGGCGATGATGCTGCCGTTGATCGCACCGGCCAGCAGCCCCACCCCGAGCCCGGCCACCACCGGCGCCCACACCGGCAGATCGGTGAGCGACGGGAACACCGCCCGGGTGTAATCCGATGATTGCGCCAGGCTGGCGGCGATCATTGCCGACAGCGCCAGCACCGAGCCCGATGACAAATCGATGCCGGTGGTGATGATCACTTGGGTCACGCCGATGGCCAGCAGGCCGATGATCGACACCTGCAGAATCATCAGTACCAGCCGCTGGGAGTTCATCAGAAAGCTCTGATCGCGGACGATCCAGCCGAACAGCTCGAAAATCAGGCCAATGCCGATCAGCACCAGAAAGATGCTTAGTTCGGTGGGCAGCCGGCGTTTGTGCTTGCGAGGCGCCAGCGCGGGTTTGTTTTCCAGCATCGCGTTCATCTTCATGTGTGCCTCTTGTTCTTGTTCGACCCGATACGGGCTTTGGGCAGTGCTCGGACCGGAGCTTCAGCAGCCAGGGATTCATTCAACGGTGCTTCAGTAAAGGGTGCTTCAGTAAGGGTACTTCGGTGAAACCGGGCTCAGTGGACAGGGTTTCCGGAAGCGAGGTGCATGACCCGCTCCTGGGTGGCGTCGGCGCGGTCAAGGGTGCCCATCATTTCCCCTTCGTGCATGACCATGACCCGATCGCTCATGCCCAGCACCTCCGGCAGCTCGGACGAAATCATGATCACCGCCATGCCCTCGCTGGCGAGCAGGGAAATGAGGCGGTATATCTCGGCCTTGGCGCCGACGTCGATGCCCCGGGTGGGCTCATCAAGAATCAACACGCGCGGATGGGTCATCAACCAGCGCGCCAGCAGGGCCTTCTGTTGATTGCCGCCGGACAGCGTGTCGATGCACTGCTCCAGCGATGGCGTCTTCACCCGCAGCTTCTTGCACATGTCTTCGCAGAGCGCGCGCAGGGCTTTTTGATGCACAAAGCCATTGCCGGCGTACTGCGGAAGCACGGCCATTTCCATGTTTTCCAGCACCGACAGGCACGGAAACAGGCCGCTGAGCTTGCGGTCCTCGGTCAGCAGCGCGAAGCCTTTCTCGATGGCAAAGTGCGGGTCGCTGACGCGAATCGGCGTGCCGTCGAGGCGAATTTCGCCGCGCGTGCTCGGGGTAATGCCGAAGATCGTCTCGGCGACATTGGTGCGCCCCGAGCCCATCAGGCCGGCAATGCCCAGCACTTCGCCGACATGCAGATCGAAGGAGACGCCTTCAAACACGCCGTCCAGTGCCAGATCACGCACCGACAATAACAACTTGCCCTGGGGCAGATCGCGCTCGGGAAACAGCTGGGTGAGTTCGCGCCCGACCATCATGGAAATCAGGCTGTCGCCGTCCATGCTGTCGGCCCGCTGCAGCCCGATGTAGGCGCCGTCGCGGAACACCGCCACCTCGTCGGCGATGGCGAACACTTCATTCATCTTGTGGGTGATGTAGATGATGCCCTTACCCTTGGCGCGCAGATCAGCAATGATCGAAAACAGGTGAGCCACTTCCTTTTCGGTAATGGCGGAGGTCGGCTCATCCATGATCAACACGTCTGAGTCGTAGGAAACGGCCTTGGCGATCTCGACCATCTGCCGTTCGGCGATGCTCAGGTTGCCGACCTGTTCTTCCGGATCGAGGTTGATGCGCAGGCGCTCGAGCAATTTTGCGGTGCAGCGGTGCATCGCGCGGTGATCGACCATGTGCAGACCGTTGAGCTGTTCACGACCGATCCAGATGTTTTCGGCGATGCTCATGTGCGGCATCAGGTTCAGTTCCTGATGGATCATCGCGATGCCCGATTGCAAAGCGGCCAACGGCGACTGGAACACCACCGGTTTGCCGCGCAAGCGAATTTCACCGGTGTCGGGCTGGTAAATGCCGGCGATGATTTTCATCAGCGTGGACTTGCCCGCGCCGTTCTCGCCCATGAGCGCCAGCACGGTGCCGGGCCGCACGCGCAGTTGCACGTTGTCCAGCGCCACCACCCCGGGGAAGCCCTTGCTGATGTTGGTAATTTCCAGCAGATAAGGGTGTTCGGCGTCGCTCGCCATCCCGGAAGCGGACGGGTGAGTTGATGCCGAAGCGGTTGCGGAAGCGAACATGGTCACAGGCTCCTCGAGAGACAGGGACGGCAGAGGCACAGCGGTGCGGTGCTCTGCCGGGTATCGGTCGTGATGAGGCGAGCGTTTACTTGAAGGTGCCGACGTTGTCCGGCGTGATCAGCTTGAACGGGATCACGATGGCTTGTTCAGGCAGGGCTTCCTTCTTCGCCAGCTTCACGGCCGCATCGATGGCGCCCTCGCCCTGACCTTTGGCGTCCTGAAACACCGAGACGGTCAAGTCGCCTTTCTTCACGGCGCTCAGGCCGTCCGGGGTGCCGTCGACACCCGCGACAAACACCTCGCCTTTCTTGCCCGCCCGCTTCAGGGCCATGGCCGCGCCGATGGCCATTTCATCGTTGTTGGAAATGACCGCTTTGAAGTCACCGCCCTGGGTCAGCCAGTCATTGGTCACGTCCATGCCCTTCTGGCGCTGCCAGGCCCCGGTCTGCTCTTGGGTGACCTTGATGTTGGGGTAGTTTTTCAGGACCTCTTTGACGCCTGCCGTGCGGTCCCGTGTCGAGTTGTTCGCCAGCTCGCCCAGCAGAATCACAACGTTGCCTTTGCCGTCCATCTTCTTGGCCAGGTATTCCATCTGCATGCGCCCGGCTTCCTTGTCGTCCGAGGTCACAGAGGCGACGCCTGCGGGCAGCTTGGGGTCATCCGGGCGGCGATTGACGTAAACCAGCGGGATGCCGGCGGCCGTCGCGATCTTGGTGATGCGGTTGGTCGCTTCGGTGTCGACCGGGTTGACGATCAGTGCGTCGACTTTCTTGCCGATCAGCTCCTGCACCTGGTCGAGCTGTTTGTTCACGTCATTGCGGCCATCGACAAACTGCAGATCAACACCGCCCATGGCTTTGACTTTTTTGTCCATGTCTTCGCGCATGTAGGTCAGGTAGGTGTCATCGAACTGCGACATGGCGACGCCGATTTTCAGGTCGGCTGCCAGGGCAGCGCCGCTGCCGAGCATCAAGGCGAGGGCGAGCGAGGTGAAACGGAGCTGGGTATTCATGAACGGTCTTTCTCCAGATTATTGTTGTTGTAATGACAGGGGTAACGACTGCTGGAGGTGCTGACAATCAGTGCGCGGGGGAAGACGTTGTGGCTTGAAGGTGCGCCACCGAACCGCCCGACGCGCCGCACACCATGACGCCGCGGCTTTCAACGCAGAGCACGTGGGCGATGGTTTCCAGCGCCGATTCCAGAGCCGGGGCGGCTCTGCGCATCTGCCGGGAAGCTGCACGGGAAATAAGATGAGAAATGGCGGGAAGCGCGAGGAAGAAGGGACGGCAAGCCTTGGCGGCTGATCTGAAGATGTTCATTGGCGGTACCTGTCTGCGATTGGCTTTCTTGTTTTTGTGTCGCTCGTTCAGCCTGCTGCCGGGGTTTCCGGCATCAGGTGCTGACGGCGAATCGGCAACCTGGAAATGACTCTATTGGAAAATAATTTCTACTTCAACCGCTTTTAGAATTAATTTCTATTTTGATATTTGTTACCTGAACCCATTTATCAGGGGCGTTACCCGATCCCTTGCAGGAACCGGCTTGCTGGCGAATGCGGGGTGTCATTAACGGTTTCGGATGCCCGTACATCAATGGTTCGCCAGCAAGCCAGCGCCTACAGATCGAGATCCGTTCGGACTCTCACAGCATCACCACCCTGCCCTCCATCGCACTTGTCCTCGCGGCGTCCAGCACTTGGGCCGAAGCCACCGCCTCGTTGGCGTCCACCGGATTACGTCCCCGGTTGATCACCGCATCCTGCAGCTGCCGGTAAAACTCGCTCCAGCATCCCCGCTCGGACGGGACCCGCTCCCGCTGCTCGCCCTGTTCGAACCAGCCCCAGCGCCGGTGCTCTTCCACGCCCCAGCGTTCGCCTTCGGACCTGGGCGACAACCCGGCCAATGCTGCGGCTTCCTGTCCGTCGAGGCCATCAACGGTATAGCAGCCTTGGGAGCCGTTGACCCGAAATCGCGGACCTTGGGCGTTTTGCAGGCAGTTGCCCCAGAGGTGCGAGACCACCCCGTTGGCATGGGTCAGTGAAATGAAAAACCCGTGATCGACGTTCTGTTCAGCAGTGGCAAACTCAAGCTCGGCGTACACCCGCTTGACCGGGCCGAACAGCAACAACGCCTGATCGACCAAGTGGCTACCGAGGTCCCGCAGAATGCCGCCGCCGCTCTCTTTGCCGACGGACGAAGGCGAATAGCGTTCGACCCGGGATTCGAAGCGGCTGATGGGCCCCAGCACGCCCTGATCGATCAGTTTGCGCACGGTCAGGAAATCCGAGTCCCAGCGCCGGTTCTGGTACACGCTCAACAGCACGCCCCGTCGTTCGGCGGCATCCACCAGTGCCTGGGCCGCCTGGGCATCCGGGGCAAACGGCTTGTCGCTCACGACCGGAACGCCGAGTTCAATGGCTTCCATGATCAACGCGCGCCGGGACGCCAGCGGTGTCGAGATCACCACCGCGTCGACACCGGCAACCACCAGATCGGCCAGGCTGTCGAACGCCGGGACCTTGGGGTAATCGTTGTGCAGGTCCTGACGGCGTTCCGGCGAACGGGTGACCACGCCGGCAAACGTCACGCCTGCCAGGCTGGCGATCAGCGGCGCGTGGAAGTAGCGCCCGCCTTTGCCGTAGCCGATAAGTCCGATTTTCATAGTTCGCTCCATTTCGCGGCTTTACGCAATCCCTTGTAGGAGCCGGCTTGCTGGCGAACGCGGTGGGTCAGCTGCAGAGATGTTGACCGATCCAACGTATTCGCCAGCAAGCCGGCTCCCACAGTGAAGGTGCTTCTCAATACTGACGGGCCTTGGCCAACGCCGCTGTTTGCCGCTC
>NZ_DASVUM010000056.1:0-1918 GCF_036387035.1 Pseudomonas sp.
CAGCTCGCGGCTGGAGCGCGCCACCTGATTGGAGCCGACGGCCGTTTCCAGCGCCGCATCGTGGATGCGGTTGATGTTGACGCTGACGTCATCGGCCACCGCCCGTTGCTGCGCGGCGGCGCTGGCGATCTGCGCGTTCATGTCGTTGAGCGCACCGACCTCGTGGCGGATCTTCACCAGCGCGGTTTGCGCTTCGTGGGTCTGCTCAACCGTGTGCTGGGCCATTTCGCGGCTTTCGCGCATCAGGTCAGCGGTCTTCACCGCACCCGTTTGCAACTGACCGACCATATCGCGGATTTCCTGGGTCGACTCCTGGGTGCGATTGGCCAGCGAGCGAACCTCGTCGGCGACGACGGCGAACCCGCGGCCTGCTTCCCCGGCGCGTGCCGCTTCGATGGCGGCATTGAGCGCCAGCAGGTTGGTGCGTTCGGCGATGGAGTTGATCACCGCCACGACGTTTTCAATGGCGCGGCTGTCACTAGAGACCTGGCCCACCGAGTCGGCGGCGCTTTCCAGCTTGCGTGCCAGCTGGTTCATCGCCAGCGCGGTGCCTTCGACCATGCGCTTGCCGTTTTCAACTTCCTGATCGGCCGTCTGCGTGGCAGTGGCGGCCTTGTTGGCATAACCCGCCACTTCTTTAACGGTGCTGGCCATCTGGTTGATCGCCGTGGCCATCTGTTGGGTTTCGCTGGCCTGCAGGCGCATCTGCTCGCTGTTACTGTCGGAACTGGAGAGCAGCTGCGCGGAGGATTGGGTCAGCGCCGTTGCCGCCGAACGCACTTCGGTGATGGTGGCCGACAAGTGCAGGTTGGTTGCCTTGAGCGCGCCCATCACGCTGTTGGGGTAGGACGTTTCAATCTTGTCCGTCAGCTCGCCGGCCGCGAGACGGCGGATGGAAGCCGCCACTTCGTGGGGCTCGGCCCCAAGGGTCGATTTGATGCTGCGGATGATGAGCAGCGAGGCAATCATCCCCAACACCACGGCGATGCCGGTGGCCAGCAGCATCAGCGAGGCGAACTGCGCGGCGGTCACCCGTACCGAACTGACGTGCCCACCAATGGAGGCTTCTTCCAGGTCGATCAGCGCATTGATGCGATTGAGCCAGTCCTTGTAGGCGCCGGATACCTGCTCCATCAAGAGCGTCTGGGCCTGGTCGATTTCACCCTGCTGGCGCAGCTTCAACAACTGTGCGGTGCCGGCGAGGGCGGTGCGCTCGGCGGTTTTGATGTTGGCCAGCCGTTCCTGCTCACGGGGCGAGGCGCCCCTGGTCTGGTAGATCCGGTCCATGGGCGCGGCAGAGGCTTGATAGAGGCCGTCCAGTCGCTCAATGTCGCGCAGGTGGGTGGCCAGCCCTGCGTCGTTGCGCACCAGCACCGCATCACGGATGGCAATCGCGCGGTCATGCACGCTGCCGCGGAAGTTAATGGCGTAGCGCTGTTTGACAGTAGCGTCCTCGCTGACATCGGTCAGGGTCGATTCAATCAAGCCGACCCTGTTCATGCCCACGAGGGTGACGAGGATCATCAGCGCGAGGACAAGCCCGAAGCCCAGCCCCAGGCGCTTGGCAATCGAAAGATTTTTAAACATGAGAGGCACCTGACGCAAAGTCGTGAGTGATATTAGAAGGCTACTATTGGGGTGACCTTATATAGCAGTTCACAAGCAGATGCCGGGTTATTTATCTATTAATGCAATAGCGACCGTTGTTCTTTTTAAGGGAATTTTCTTGCCGCAAAGTGTTCGCTGACGTGCGTTATGTCGCCGTAGAACAACAGGGATAAAAAAAGCCACCGCACTGACGTGGGGTGGCTAAAAGTCTTACCAAAGGAATGATGAAGCGGAGCATGATTCGACGGCCCAATGCTGCGGAGTCATTGGGCCAAAGATTCGTGTTCTTCATCGCCGACGACGGTAACAC
>NZ_DASVUM010000057.1:0-13363 GCF_036387035.1 Pseudomonas sp.
GGGTTTCGACGCAGTCGATGCCGGCAATCTTGACGAGAGCTGGCGGTTCGAGAGGGCCAAGCCGGCTTACTGCATTGCGCTGAACAAGGCCTCACTGAAAACCGCCCTGAAGGAGGCTGATCGGCATTTTGAATTGCCACATGGGTCCTGGCGGCACTGAATTCAGCGTTGCTACGCAGCTGCATTAGCCCTGCGTAGCCTGCGACTTACTGAGCGGGATGTGCCTTGAGCCAGTTCTTCATCTGCGTGATTTCCGCCGCCTGCGCCGCCACAATCTTGCGCGCCAGTTCGAGCATCTCCGGGTCTTTGCCGTATTTGAGTTCGATTTTGGCCATCTCGACCGCGCCTTCGTGGTGAGGCAGCATGCCCGCCGCGAAGGCAACATCCGGGTTGTCGCTCATCATCCCGTGGTGCATGTCGTCCTTCATGGCGCTCATCGACTGCCCGTACGCCTCGTGCATCTGTTTGACCTCGTCCGCCTGATCGGCGTTGGCGGCCGTTACGGCCAGAAGAGAAATCACGCTGACGACGATGGCAATCTTGTTCATGGTGGGCATCCTGAAGGGGCCTTGAAAGGGAGGCGACACCTTAGACCTTCCTCCTGCGGCAAGGTCAAGGGCGTTTCCGACTCCCGGCAGGTCAAGAGGCAACCCTGCCAGGCCGCGTCACCCTGCAAAGTGGCAATCACGGCAGCACGAAACCCGACGGGTAACTTTTTTAGCTTCGTGTCAGCTGTTTCCGTCCTCAAAAGACGCCACATGTTGACGGCGTCGGTCGACGACGAGCCGCGTCACGTCAGGCCGCGAGTAATGCCCGGCCTGATCCAGGTTCTGACGCTCTCGTAGAACTTCGTTGCGGTCAAGCGTGGCCACCAGCAAGCACTCCTCGCCCACGGCTGGCGGGATCAACCAGTCGCCATTGGGCGCTGCGATGCAAGAGCCGCCATTGGCCAGCACGTCAGGGCAATTGGCGAGTATCAGGTCCAGGTGCGGTGTGTCCGCGGGAAAGTCCTCGCGGCGCATCAGTGCAGACACCGAGAGGGTGAAACAGCGGCCCTCCTTTGCGATAAAGCGCGTGATGTCCTCGGTGTTGCGCAGGTTGCCGGGCCATAACGCGACGTGCAGGTCCTCGCCCTGCGCATACAGTGCCGCGCGCGACAAGGGCATCCAGTTTTCAAAGCAATTGAGGCCACCGAGGGTGAAGGCGCCCAGTGGATGCACCCTCAGGCCATGCCCGTCACCAGGCGACCAGGTCAGGCGTTCTTCATACGTCGGCATCAGCTTACGGTGCACCGAACCGATGACACCGTCCGGGCCTATATAAACCCGGGAGCAGTAAACGCTATAGCCACCCCGATCTGCGGGCCGCTCGATGCAGCCAAGCATGACCGCGATGTTGTGTCTGGCAGCGGCTGCGCACACCGCATCCAGATGTCCGGCCTCAACGCTGACCGCTTGTTGAAGGTAATAGGCGTGAATATCTTTCTGCACGGGCGAGTTGAAACGCGCCCCTTCAGTCAGTTCCAGCCAGAACGGGTAACCGGGCAGCAGCGCTTCGCCGAAGGTCACGAATCGGCACTGTTGCTCTGCGGCGCGGCCTATGTAATCGACGATCTTCGCCAGCGTGGCATCGCGGTTGAGCCAGATCGGCGCGATTTGCGCCAGCCCTACGACCAGCAGGTCGGGGTTGGGAATGGGGTTGGAAGGCATGACGTCAATGACTCTGGGGAAGTGGTAAGCAAATCCTACCCGGTGCTTCTTCCGCTGTGAGTGACCCTTGGCTAAAGTGCGCAAGATTACGCAAGTGGCGCTGGGCACAGCGTTCGAAGCGGCCTGTGCCGAGGATCCTGTGCAGAAAATCAGGGTTCTGAAAGCGGCACACCCGCACCTCCCGGGACTATAGAAAGGCGATGCAATGGCAGTTCAACTCAGGCAAGCCGTGGTGACGGACCTTCCTGCCATCTACCGAGGCGAAGAACGCTATATCCGCTGCTGGAAGCCCGAGCATGAATCGGCGTGGCGCAATCAGTTGGGACGCCACTTAAGCCGCTGGGTAGAAAATTTTGACCGTCTCACCGTCGCGCTCGTGAGTGATCAATTCGCGGGCTACTCACTCTGGACGCCGGAGCAGGACCACGCAGAACTGTGCACGATTCACGTCGGACCGGAATATCGACGTAACGGTGTTGGAATGGTTCTTCTGGCCGCGTGGGCGGTGGATGCCGCCAAGGCTGGATTCACTCGCTTGCAGCTGAGTGTGCGACCGGACAACCCCGCCAGGACGATGTACGAGAAAGCAGGATTTCAGTGCATCGGTAGCGGTGCACACGGCTACCTGCTGTACGAGCGCCGCGCCTGATGATCGTTCGGTACGCACTCGAATGCGGGTCACGCATCCCTGAATGAGATTCAGCCTATAGAGCCGGTAAGCGTGACCCGAGAGCGGTGAGAGCCTCCGGTGCCCCCACCACTGCTTGTATTAATGCAAGGCCCTATCGCCCAGTATCAGCCCGCGAATCAGGTGAACAGATCCACACCCAACTGGAACGCGACCCACAATGCCAGCCCTGTTGCGAATACCAGCGCGATGTTCTCGAAAAGATTGTTGCGGTATTGCTTGTCCAGCAAGGACTTCTGGTTGGACATGATCAGCAAGCCAAGGGAAATTACCGGCAGGCCAATGATGTTCAAGGCGTTGACGCCGATGGTCAGGGTCACGAAATCCGGCATGCCCGGCAGCGACCAGACCAGCGGCGTGACCAGGATGAACAACATGAACCACTTGTGCATCGGGTCGCGGTGGAACTCCTTACCGTACCGTTCGCGGCGCTCGGGTTTGACGTGCTGGAAAGCGTCGGTGATCAACATGGGGAACGCTGTGGTCTTGCCAGCGATACTGGCGAACAGCGTGGCGAATACGCCGACGAAGAATACGTACCAGCCGATCGAGCCGAAGTACATTTCCAGCGCCTTGCCCAGATCCGCCAGCGTGTTGACCTCGATGCCGTTGGGACGCAGGATTTCGGCGCCGACGATCCAGATCGCCAGGTTGATGATGATGCCCACGAACACCGCAAACAGCAGGTCGTTGCGCTGGACGCGCTTGTGCTCCGGCCCTACCCAACCCTTTTGGCGCATGACATACGGGTGCACGAAGTTGGCAACGGAGCCTGCAACCGCGCCGATGACCGAGACGGCCACCAGCAGTGCGCCGTGAACGCCTTCATCGGGCGGAATGCTGAAGCCGATGGTGCCTTTGATGATGCCCGTCACGTCCGGCCCCGACATCACCGCCAGCGCCAGGAACGCCAACGTCATTACCGCCAGCAAGGCTTTCATCACGCCTTCGATCAGCGAATAGATATTGCGGCCCACCAGCATCCACACCGCCAGCACGACCGCCAGCGAACAGAGCAGCGGGTAGTCAATCTTCAACAACATGGCCAAGGCTTCGCCGGCGCCTTTGATCATGTAGGCATTCATCAAATGCCCCATAAGCAAGGCATACACCAGCAGGAACCACCCGAAAAACGGATTGAGCTGGGCATAGCCCTGGAGGATGGTCATGCCCTGGTTATTGCAGAGCTGGAAGCGGGCAATGATGTTAACGATCAGATACCGCAGCAGCAGCGAGACGGCCAGCACCCACATCATGGCGTACCCGTAGTTCGCGCCCGCCACGGACGAGGTAATCAAGTCGCCCGCCCCCAGCCAGGCCAGCACGGCAATGATGCCAGGGCCCAGCAGCTTGAACAGTTTGACGACGGGGTTTTGTGACGGCGCTGCAGCCTGGCCTTCGGCGGAAGGAGTGCTCGGCATAGGTGATCTCCATTGTTGTATTTTTTGGAAGATGCACAGTCGATCACAATAGATATGACATCGTACGACTTAAGTTGTAACGAATTATTTGAAGTGTTTGGGTGGGTCAAAGCTGGCCTTGAAGAGCAGCTCCGGGTCGAGAGTCGCCTTTCACGAGGAAGGATTTCCGCCCCATAGCTAACGGTAACGACAGGCATATATCAATTCGCTAAGGCTCATCTACACAAAGACCGATGAGCCTTTCGTACCGATACGCAGGTAGGCGCACTCAATCGGCCTGCTAATCAGGCCATGTGCTCGTTCCCATGCTCCGCCACGCCGGTAAGGGTGATAGCCGTCGCTTCGGTATGACTGGCTTCGGCGCTGAGTAGCGGCGAGGAGGACACAACTTTACTCCCGTCAAAGTCTTTGAATATCAAATGAGCAGGGGTCAGATCCGCGATGTGGTTGCCCTGTAGCAACAACTCGAAGTGCGCCCCGTCCCGGTCACTGGCGTCCAGTGACTTGAGCGCGGTCTGAGTGCCGGCGGCGTTCAAGACCACCTTGAGCGTACCGTTGTGCCCATTGCCCAAGCCAATGAACCCTGTAGCAGACACGTCGATGACGTCGTTTTCGTTCCCGTTGAAGTCAGTGATCGTGTCCCGCTGTGCGGTGCCCTCATTGTCGTAGCGCTGGCTGTTTCGAAAGTTGCCGTACACGAAGGTATCGGCCCCTGCGCCGCCCGTCAGGGTGTCGCCGCCAGCCCCGCCGTCGAGCCGATCATCGCCGGCACCACCATTAAGCGTGTCCTTGCCTGCACCACCCAGCAAGGTTTGCGCAGCGTTTGTTCCAGTGAGCTTGTCACTGCCGTCGGTGCCTTGAATCACGGATTGCAAATTGGCGTTGGTGAAGGTGTGCAGGAAGTTGCCGTTCAAGGTCAATTCGAAGCGTTCCCCCAGCACGTCCGCATCCAGATTCTTCAGATAAGTAACGTCCTTGGCCTCGTTGTAAGCCAGCACGAGTGTGTGGTTGTGGCCATTCCCCAGCCCGGTGAAGCCGATGCCGCCGCCTGCAACGTCGATCTTGTCATGGGCCACGTCGAAATCAGTGATCACATCCGCATACGACTTGGTCGCGGTGCGATAGCTTTCACTGACCGTATTGAAGCGGAAAATATCATTCCCCTCGCCACCGGTGAGCTTGTCTACGCCAGTGCCACCGATCAAGGTGTCGTTGTTGCCCTTGCCGTTGAGGGTGTCGTTGCCACTGCCGCCGAATAGTACGTCTTGAGTGATTTCACCGTTGAGCTTGTCGTTAGAACGGGTACCGTAGGTGTAGATAGAGTCGGTATTGTCCGAAACTTCGCTGCTGGCGAGCGCGGCAATGGCGCCAGTTTGGGTGTGACTGATGACGTTGTGCGTGTACGAATTGTCAAACACGGCGTTGTTTTCACGGATGCCGTAAGTGGACTGTTCGCTACCAGTGATGATATTCCCGGTCACCCTGATGTCGTGGGATTCGCTGAAGGTATTTACCTTGGCCACGCCGTATACCTGAAGTTCGGCCACCGGGCTGCCTAAAGAATTATTGTGGAGGGTGTTTGAAAAGACGTCGCCGTTTACGCTGCTTGCGATATAGATCCCGCTGCCCTTGTTGTCATGAATATCAACGCCCGTGATGTTGAACTGCCTGGCGAACACGGCGTGGACTCCGTCATCGCCATTCCCGTAGACTTCGCCGCCCTTGACGGTAGTGCCGGTGCCTTGCACGAATATCCCGGTGTCGGTATTGCGATAGGCGTCGTTGTCCACCACCTGAACATCGCCGCCGACGTTGAAACCGATCCGGTTTGCGTAGGCGACATTGTCATGCAACACGCTGGCAGTCATTGCATAGGCGCGTACACCTTCGCCATTGTCATGGGCAACGCTGTTGCTCAGCTCTACCTGTACCAGACCATTAGTGCCCTGCAAATCGAAACCGTTGCCCGCTGCGTTCTTGGCTTCAACGCTATCGATCCTGACTTTAGTCCCGCTACCATTCAGCCAGCCCGATAAATACCCGGTGTTGTGCTGAAGGTTGCCATCAAGGGTCAGCTGGCTCGCCCCCACATCGTGTGTGCCGTTGGCCGTCAGGATGCAGGTGACAGCGGAGGGCACGTCGTTCGCCAGCTTGAGTGTCGAGACGCCCATGCCTTGGCCGACCAAGGCAACATTGCTCTTCAGGGCGAGGCAACTGCCCGTCGTTGCGCTGACCATGTAAGTGCCCTCGGGCAAGTACACTTGTCCGCCCCCCGCCGCAGCGGCGGCATCGATGGCTTTTTGAATGGCGAGCGTATCGTTGCTGCTGCCATTACCCTTTGCGCCGAAATCCTTAACGTTGAATGTTGCCATGATGACTCTCTGCTGGGGATTGAAGTGTCTCCTTATCCACCAGGGAGCCAATAAAGCGGCGCGGTCCCGGACAACGAACAGACTGCATGAGGGTTGGACTGCGCAACAGTGTGGTTGAAATCCAAGGGTTTACCAGCGCGCTGACCGCCGTCTATCGAAAGTGGAATCAAAGCGGAAAAAGGCTGGGTGGCGGCATTGGGGTCGGAAGCGGCCAAGGGCGGGCGTCAGCTATCGGCCAGCAAGAGACGTTCGTCGTGGCCGGAGTGTGCCGCCGCCAAGCGGCCGTCGCTGGCAGCCGTCACGGCTTCACAAACCGGTAGACGAAGCGATCGGTCTCGCCCTTGATCGCGGGATCGAACACCTTGACTGATCGCGGATCATCCTTGTTCGCGAGCATGTTGCTTTCCGCGTCCAACAGGAAGCCGGCCGCCTCCACCTCCTTCCGAACGGAGGCGGGGTCGATCCGGTGCAGCGACTGGGCAACACTGGTGCCCGCTGTGCCAGCGGCGGCGTGGTCGACGATGACGTAGTACCCACCCGGCTTGACCCGATCGTACACGGCGCGATTGAAGTCGGCCGCCGTCGCGTCCTTGGACTGCATCAGCGCGGTGTGGAGATCGTGGTAGAACAGGTGCAGCCACAGGACATCCGCGGGCTGCGTGACTTCCGGCATCGCCACGAGGTCCGCCGAAACCGCCTCGACGTTTGCCCGGCCCGGCTCCTTCGCCAACGTACGCATGTTGCCGACAGGATCGTTCTTGAAGTGGGCGACTTGGCAGGCACGAAGCTATAGACCCGTCAGTTGGGTCCCACGGCGTCAGAGAATAGACGCGTCCAGTCGCCGTCGCCCGGGTAAACGTCGATGACGGTGGCGCCTGGATCAACGCGTGCGAAGCGGATCAACTCGGATAGCTTGGATGTGTCGTACGTGGGGACCTCCTACAAGGTTTGGTATTCGAATAGCGAGGGGCCTCAAAGGGTTTTTGCTACGTGAGCCCGGATGCGTCGATCTGCGAGGCTCGTGCCAGTGCCTGCGTGTCAATGTACTCGCGGATCTTCGTCAGTCTGCCGTCGCGGACCGTGATGGCGAAGATCCAGTCATCTTCGAACGTCTTGTTGGTGGCTTTGATCTTGCCCTTGGCGAAACCGACGACCAGCACCCGGTCTCCCTGCGCGATGAACTCCCGGGGTTCGGTGGACGTCTCCATCGACCTGGATGCGGTCTCGAGCAAATCCGCAAGCCCCGCATGGCCGTGGCGCGTACCGGCCAGAGGCCAGTCTTCGCCCGGGATGACCCACTCGATGTCTTCGGCGACCAGCGCCAGCAGACCGTCCTTGTCGCCGCGGCCAATGGCCGCAAAGAAGTCCTTCACGGTCTGGACGTTTTTCTCGGTATTCATGGGGATTTCTCCGCGTCGATCGAGTCGACTTGCGGCCGACCCGAGCGCGTTCGTTGTGTTGTTATCGTTGGGTACGTCCTGCTCAACCGGCGAAAGTGACGAGGTCCTTGAAGATCAGGCGACCCCAGCTATTTCCGCGTGCGTGGACCAGCAGCCCGCCCTCGGAAAGCCTGCCAAGTTGGACCGGCGAGAAACCGAGATTTTCTGCAAGCGCGCCGATCTCGGCCGCGGCCTCGTCATCGTCGCTGGCCAGGAACACGACCCGCCTGCCGCCATGCACGGCCGGATCCTGGGCGAGGACGGATGCACCCAGATGGTTGAAGCCTTTGACCAGCCTGACGCCCGTGAAGGACCGCGCAACGACCATGGAAGAAGGCTGTCCTCCCAGTTCCTCTGGGGGCACTTGGGTGTTGGTTACATCGACGATGGTCTTGCCTTTCCAGGTCGACAGCGCGTTGGCGACATCCTGGTGCGAGTCGAAACGGACGGCCAAAAAGATGATGTCCACCTTGACCGCTTCCGCCAGTGTTTTGGGAAGGATGGTGGGACCGATCGCAGCGGCGACGGAGGCAAAGCTTTCTGGGTCGCGCGTGGTGGCCACGGATACGTCGATGCCCTTGCGGGCAAACGCCTTGGCCAGTGCCTGGCCGATAGGGCCGAAGCCGATAATTGAATAGGTCATAGGAGTTTTCTCTGAGTTGGGTTGGATCCTGCTTGGATAAGCGCGGCCCCACGGCTTGCCGCTAGGGTGGCCAGCCAAGGGGCCGCGTTGGGGTCAGACCTGCGCCAGGCCGCCATCGACGGGAAGATCGATACCCGTGATGAACGAACTTTCCTCGGAGGCGAGGAATACGACGGCAGCCGCGATTTCCTCCGGCTTGCCCCAGCGACCCATGGGAATCTGCAAGGCGTACTGGGCGGCCGCTTCCTTGGCCTGGTCGGCGGTAAGGCCCGCCGTCTTTTGCAAAGCGCCCGTCTCGGTGGGCCCGGGACTGATGCAATTCACGCGGATCTGGCGATCTTTCAGCTCCATCGTCCAGGCACGCACGAAGTTGCGCACAGCCGCTTTGCTTGCACCGTAAGCGCTGAATCCAGCCGTTCCCAGGACGTTGGTGACCGAAGAGGTCACGATGATCGAGCCGCCGTCTTTGAACAGCGGAAGGGCCTTCTGCACCGTGAAGAAGGTGCCCTTGACGTTCACGTCGAAGGTCTGGTCGAAATGAGCCTCGGTAGCGGCCTCCAGTGGCGCGACCGTACCCGCGCCCGCGTTGGCAAAAAGCACATCAATGTGACCATGCTTCTCTTTCACGACAGCAAAGAGCCGGTCCAGATCTTCCAGGCGGGACACGTCGCCCACGACCGTCGTAACGTCTCCCTTCAAGGTGGCTGCCGCCTCCTTCAGTTCGTCCTCCCTTCGCCCAGTGATAACGACGTGCGCACCTTCTTCAAGGAAGCGCTTGGCCGTGGCCAGGCCAATGCCGCTGCTTCCACCGGTCACGACCGCAATTTTTCCCGCCAAGTTTTGTGCACTATGGTTGTTCATATATTGTGCCTTTCTAATTTTTGTTATTGAGCAGACCCTGCGGTGCTCCGAACCATCGAACGGAGCGCCGAGGCGTCGTGGGTCAGAGTTGCGCCAGACCGCCGTCGACAGCGACTTCGCTCGCGGTCATGAAGCTGCTGTCCGACGAGGCGAGAAACACCGCTGCCGCCGCGATTTCCGAGGGCTCGGCCATGCGCAGCAGGGGCGTCATCGCGCCATAGGACTTCTGGCCTTCCTCGCCGAGCGCCGCCTTCGCGAGTTCGGTTGCCGTAGCGCCAGGCGACAGCACGTTGACCCGGATGCCGGTGCCCTTCAGATCCTCTGCCCAGGTCCTAGCGAAGTTGCGCACGGCCGCCTTGCTCGCGCTGTAGGCGGTGAATCCGGGAGCACCCGTGGTGCCAGCGCTCGATCCGGTCAGGATGATCGAACCGCCCTCGCCCATCAGCGGCAGCGCCTTCTGGACCGTGAAGATGGTGCCCTTCACGTTGGTTTCGAAGGTTTCGTCGATATGGGCGGCAGTGATCTCGCCCAGCTTGAGTGGGCTGCCGGTGCCGGCATTGGCGAAGAGGATGTCGAGGGTTCCGCGCTCGGCCTTCACTGCCACATAGAGTCGGTCTAGGTCGGCCTCATCGGAGACCGAGCCCGTTATGGCGCGGGCCTTTGGTCCAAGCTCGGCCACGGCAGCGTCGAGCGCTTCCTGCCGACGGCCGTAGATGAAGACGAAGGCGCCTTCCTGGATGAAGCGCTTTGCCGCCGCGAGACCGATGCCGGTCGCGCCACCGGTGATTACTGCGGTCTTGCCAGTTAGTCTGTTCATGTTCGTATCCTTGGCTCAAGCGGTGGAGGCAGTGACCTCCGTTTGCTGTTGAGACCAATGTAGTGCAGCCGCTGCCAGTGTATTAGTCGGCCTTTTTGTGAATAATTGTTCCATCAATGGGATAATCGCCAGGATGCTCCATGAATCGAGATCTCAATGACACTTTGGTGTTCGTCAAGGTTGTGGAGTTGGGCAGCTTCACGGCTGCCGCGAACACGCTGCACATGCCCAAGGCGACCGTGAGTCGTAAGGTGCAGGAGCTGGAAGAGCGACTGGGTGCGCAGCTATTGCATCGCACAACCCGCAAGCTCGGCTTGACCGAGGCGGGCAACATCTATTTCGCGCATTGCCAGCGCATTGCGCGCGACCTGGACGAGGCGGAGAGCGCCGTCAGTGAGTTGCAGAGCGGGCCGCGAGGCTGGCTGCGCGTCACTGCATCTCATCCGGTGGGCAACACTTGGGTCGCGCCCTTACTCAGCGAATTCCACGCACGCCATCCGGACGTTCGCGTGGAACTGCTGCTGAGCAACGACCAGGTCGACATCATCGCCGGCGAAATCGACGTGGCGATGCGCGTTGGCACGCTGGCGGATTCCAACCTGGCGGCGCGCAAGCTCGCCGTGTTCCGTACCGCGATCTACGCCACCCCCGGTTACATCGAGCATTTCGGCGAGCCGCTGCATCCCGACGACTTGATTTACCACCGGGCAACCGTGCAGACCAATCACCGAAGCGCCCACGGCTTCGCCTGGACCCTCGATGATGGAAACGGAAAGCGGCGCGAGTTCCCGGTCGACCCCGTCGTGATCGCCAGCGATCCGAGCGCCCTTCGCACTGTGATGATGGATGGAGAAGGCCTGATGCTGACCAGCGACGTCTTTGTGCGGGCGTACGTCGAGCAGGGTCTGGTGCAGCGCGTGCTCACCGGCTGGCGTGGCACGGACCTCGACCTGCATGCACTGTTCCCGCGCGGTCAGGTGCAGTCACCGAAAGTGCGTGCCTTCGTCGACTTTCTAGTCGAGCGGCTGAATATCGAGGAGGGCTATTTGGAGGTGTTGAACGGCGATACCGCGCATGTTCCGCCCTGCGGCCGCGATGGAAGCCCCAGCGACGGCAGCGGCAGATAGGCACCGGATGCGATCTCAGTCAGCGCCCGAGTCAGGGCCGGCAGCCGCACGCGGTAAGGGCGAGGGATCGCGCACGACCGTCTAGCTGTATGAGCCCAGCACGTTGTTCAGTCGTATCCGCGAGATAGCTAAGAGGTCGTCGAAGCTGGAGTGAGGCCGATTCCAGTTACCCTGCGCGAGGAACGCATTCGACGTCGCGTATGGGTTGCCTGCCGTGGGAGACCAGCGAAGCTGATTCCTCAGCAAACGACACTGCTGGACAACGCCCCGACGAGGGTCGACGAACTGGTCATCGGAGTCTGCGACGCGCTGGGATCGAGAGGCCGCTATGGGTCGAAACCTGCCCCTTGGACTTCTCAAAGAAAGCACACCAAGACCATCGATCAGCCAAGGCGACCGTTAATCAACAATCGCCAGCCGCTCACCCACCATCCTCATCAAATGCCCCGCCACATCACCCATGCCCTTGTTTTGCGCCACGACCTGAGCGCCTTCCAATAGCAGCGTCAGTTCCTGCGCCACGTTGGCGGGGTCCGGCGAGCCAGCCTCTTGGCACAGCGCGGCGATGCGCTGGAACTGGCGCTGCTTGTGTGACTCGATCACCCGCCGCGCCGGGTGCAATGGGTCGCCAAGCTCGGCCAGGCTGTTGATGAACGGACAGCCGCGATAGCCAGCGGTGGTCAGGTTGTCTGCAATGAATTGCGCAAAGCCCGCCAATTGCCTGAGCGGTTCCGCAGGCCACTCTTCTGCCAGATCATCAAGTACCGCGCTGTACTGCTCCGTGATCAGTCTCAGCCATTCAAGCACCAGCACATCTTTGGTCTCGAAGTGCCGATAGAGCGTCATTTTTGTCGACCCTGCCAACGCCGCAACGGCGTCAACGGTTACCCGGGCGATGCCCTGCTCTGCAAACAGCGTCTGTGCAGCATCGATGATGCGTTCGCGCGGCGGCAACTGCGCGATGCGTTCAGGACGGATGGATTTTCCCACGGCTGGCACTCTCTGAAGGTCACATTCTGCTTGACAGTGATACTAGGCGGTATTGCATGATACTTACAAGTATCGTCCGATACGCATGGGTATACATCACTCTTTACTGGAGATGGGCATGAAGCTTTCCGACTACGCAGAACGGGACGCCGTGGGCCTTGCCGACTTGATCGCCGACCGACAGGTCAGCGAATCCGAAGTCCGCACGGCTGCGCTGCACGCCATAGAGGCGGTTAACCCGCAAATCAACGCGGTCATCGAAACGTGGAGTGACGAACCGCAATCACAGCCCGGACCTCTGCAGGGCGTGCCGATACTGGTCAAGGACCTGGGCCTGACGGTACGCAATCGCCGTAATGAACTGGGCAGCCAATTGGCGAAGGGCTGCGTCGCCCCTGCTGACTCAGCGCTGATGAGTCGGTTCCGGCGCAGCGGACTGATCGCTGTGGGCCGCACCACCACGCCGGAGCTGGCCGCCAGCACGACCACCGAGAACCGCATCGACGAGCCAACGCGCAACCCTTGGGACCTCAACCGCAGCGCCGGCGGATCCAGCGGCGGTTCGGCGGCCGCCGTGGCCGCGGGCCTGGTGCCAATGGCCCATGCGACCGATGGGGGCGGTTCCATCCGCGTGCCCGCGTCGGCTTGCGGGCTCTTCGGGCTCAAGCCCAGCCGTGGGCGTCTACCGATGGGCCCGGACGTGGATGAAGTCTGGGCGGGGCTTGCCGTGAATGGTGTGCTCAGTCGTTCGGTGCGGGACACTGCCAATCTTCTTGACCTGGTGCACGGCCCTGCGCTGGGCGATCCGTTCCACATTGCACCGCCGACGCAATCTTACCGGTCGCTGCTCGATCGCGATCCAGGGCCGCTTCGTGTTGGCGTGCAGCTCCAAGCCTTGAACGGGGTGTCAACCGCGCCAGAAGTCAGCGCCGCGTTGAAGCGGGTGTGCCAGGCACTCGAAGCCTTGGGCCACCGGATTACCGACGTCGTCCCCGACATCGGCTTGAGTTGGGAAGCGTTCGTGGAACTGAACGCGCGGTTCTGGTCCGGCAACACGGCGGCCTGGATCGACGCGATTGCCTCGCAGACGGGTCGGCCGATTGACGCGTCCACGCTGGAGCCCGCCACGCTGGCGCTCTATCGACTCGGCAAGGCATTGAGCGCGACTGAGCTGCTGGGCGCGATGCACCAGCGCAATATCGTCACTCGGAACGTAGGTCAGTTGTTCAGCGACTACGACGTGCTGCTGACACCCACTTTGCCAGCGCTTCCACCTGGCCTCGGCCAGTACAACGC
>NZ_DASVUM010000058.1:0-12392 GCF_036387035.1 Pseudomonas sp.
CAGCAGCGGTGAATCAAGAGCGTCTGCCTAAGGGCAGACGTTTCGCCTTCGGCGAGTTACTTGATAAAGCCCCAACTAACCAAGGGCTTTTGCTCTCGGTTGGGCCCTTCCTTCGTCAGGGTTCCTTCACTCCGGTCTCGCGCCGTGGGCCCGCGCCGAACGGACATCCATGTCCTGACGGCGCTCTCGCCGCATCCATGCGGCTCGACCCACTCCGCGAAACCTCCGTTCAGCCTGCACCCAAGTCGCGTTTGGCGGTGTTAGGGATTTTTGTGTTCGAAGATCAAGAGCAGATCAAGTGCAGATCTGGTACAGATCAAGTGCAGATGCAGATCAAAGGCTTCCCGGCTGAAGCCGGTCCTACAGAACACCGCGTGTATTCAGTGAGGCCGGCTTTAGCCGGGAATGGCCCCGGAGCGTCCTGAGATGCGTGCCCACGCGGAGCGTCGGCACGATCAACAAAGCTTGCGTGCAATCAGTGGAATTGGCTCCGACTGTAGGACCGGCTTTAGCCGGGCATGGACGCGGAGCGTCCTGAGATGCATGCCCACGCGGAGCGTGGGCACGATCAATAAAGCAACGCGTGCAATCAGTGGAATTGGCTCCGACTGTAGGACCGGCTTTAGCCGGGAATGGACGCGGAGCGTCCTGAGATGCGTGCCCACGCGGAGCGTGGGCACGATCAACAAAGCAACGCGTGCAATCAGTGGAATTGGCTCCGACTGTAGGACCGGCTTTAGCCGGGAAGCTTTTGATCTGCACTTGATCTTGATCTTCTTCCGCGATGGCTCAAACACCAAAAATCGCGACTTGGGTGCAGGCTGAACGCAGACGACACCCAGTGGGCCGAGCGGCATGGATGCCGCGAGAGCGCCGCTAGGACATGGATATCCGTTCGGCGCGGGCCCACGGAGTGTCGTCGGAGTGAGGGTATTCCGACGAAGGAGGAACCTAGCCAGGAGCAAGCACCCTTGGTTACTTGGGGATGGTGCGACTTTCGACTTTTCCAAGTAACTCGCCGAAGGCGAAACGTCTGCCCTTAGGCAGACGCTCTTGATCTTCGTACGCCGAGCATCAGGCCGACCCGGATATCAGGCGAACCCAATACCGAGGGTCGACACAAAGCTTCAAGGCGCTATCGCGCTATCAACCAACACCTGCGCCTCTTCGACCAGACGCTTCAGATGCTCCTCGCCCTTGAAGCTCTCGGCATAGATCTTGTAAATATCCTCAGTCCCCGAGGGCCGCGCGGCAAACCAGCCATTCTCGGTAATGACCTTCAGGCCACCAATGGCCTGATCGTTGCCAGGCGCCTTGCTGAGGATGCTTTCGATCTTCTCCCCTGCCAGCTCGGTCGATGTCACTTGCTCAGGCGACAGCTTGCTCAGCAACGCCTTCTGCTCGAAATTGGCCTTCGCTTCGACGCGGGTCGACACCGGCTCACCCAACTCATCGGTCAACGCCTTGTACATCTCACTCGGATCGCGACCTTTGCGCGCGCGGATTTCTGCGGCGAGCAATGCCGGGATCAACCCATCCTTATCAGTGGTCCAGACTGTGCCGTCACGGCGCAGGAACGACGCTCCGGCGCTTTCTTCACCGCCGAAGCCCAGGGAGCCTTCGAACAAACCTTCCGCGAAGAACTTGAACCCGACCGGTACCTCGTAAAGGCGGCGGCCCAGGCGACGAGTGACGCGGTCAATCATGCCGCTACTCACCACCGTCTTGCCGACGGCTGCGTCCGCGCGCCACTGCGGGCGGTTCTGGAACAGGTAGTCGATCGACACCGCCAGATAATTGTTCGGCGCCAGCAGGCCGCCAGTCGGCGTCACGATCCCGTGGCGATCGTGGTCCGGGTCGCAGGCGAAGGCCACCTGGAAGCGATCCTTCAGACCAATCAGGCTCTGCATGGCGAAATTGGAGGACGGGTCCATACGGATCTTGCCGTCCCAGTCCACGCTCATGAAGCGGAAGGTCGGATCGACGAACTTGTTCACCACTTCCAGATTCAGGCCGTAGTGCTCACCGATCGCCGACCAGTAACGCACGCCCGCGCCGCCCAGCGGATCAACGCCCAGGTGCAGATTGGCGCCACGAATGGCGTCCATGTCGATGACGTTTTTCAGGTCCGCCACGTAGGTGTTGATGTAGTCATGGCGGTGGGTCGTGTCAGCGCGCAGCGCTTTCTCGTGGGTCATTCGGCTGACACCGACGACTTGCTCGGCCAGCAATTCGTTGGCTTTGTTCTCGATCCACTTGGTGATGTGCGAGTCGGCCGGGCCGCCGTTGGGCGGGTTGTACTTGAAGCCACCACTTTCCGGCGGGTTGTGCGAAGGCGTGATGACGATGCCGTCAGCCAGGCCCGAGGTGCGCCCGCGGTTGTAGCAGATGATGGCGTGGGAAATCGCCGGCGTCGGGGTGTATTCGTCACCCTCGGAAATCATCACGTTGACGCCGTTGGCCGCCAGCACTTCCAGTGCAGACGCCGCGGCCGGGGTCGACAGGGCGTGGGTATCAGCGCCGAGGAACAGCGGGCCGTCGATGCCGTTGGCCTGGCGGTACAGGCAGATTGCCTGGCTGATCGCCAGCACGTGCCACTCGTTGAAACTCAGCTCGAACGAGCTGCCGCGGTGCCCGGAGGTACCGAACGAGACCCGTTGGGTCGCCACCGACGCGTCAGGCTGGCCGGTGTAGTAGGCCGTCACCAGACGAGGAAGATCGACCAGCAATTCTGCAGGCGCCAATTTGCCCGCGAATGGACTGATACTCATGCGAAACCTCCGTGGATGAAAAATAAGGAAATGACAAAAACAAAGCGGCCTGCCCAAGCGGAAAAAAAACCTGAACCGACACATGAAATGCCGACAGCGCGGCAGTTTACTGGCAGTTGGACCGTGGCGCTCGGCTAATGATCCGTAACGTCCTGAGACAATTAGCTGGCCACCTCACAGCTGCCACCACGCCGGCAACAGCTGCTGAATCTTGCGTTCGGCAAAGCGGTCGTCGATCAGCACCACCACGCCGCGATCGTCCTGGCCGCGAATCACCCGACCCGCAGCCTGCACCACTTTCTGCATGCCGGGGTACAGATAGGTGTAGTCGTAACCGGCGCCGAATAACAGGCTCATGCGCTGTTTCAGTTGCTCGTTGACCGGGTTGATCTGCGCCAGGCCCAACGTGGCGATGAACGCCCCGATCAACCTCGCACCCGGCAGGTCGATGCCCTCGCCAAAGGCCCCGCCCAGCACCGCAAACCCGATGCCCTGGCTGGAAGGCGTGAAGCGATCGAGAAAGTCCTGACGTTGCGTCTCGGCCATGCCTCGCGATTGCTGCCAGATTGGCACGCCCGGGTGGCTGCGCTCCATGAGATCGGCGACTTGTTGCAGGTAATCGAAGCTGCTGAAGAACGCCAGATAATTGCCCGGTCGCGCCTCGAACTGTCGCGCCATCAGTTCGACGATGGGGGCCAGCGAGGCCTGACGGTGGGTGTAACGCGTCGAAATGCGGCTGACGATTTCCACGTCCAGCTGCGAGCGATGAAACGGCGATTCGACGTCGACCCAGGCCGTGGTTTCGGGCAGGCCGAGTAAATCGCGGTAGAAATGCCGTGGATTGAGCGTCGCGGAAAACAGTACCGCGCTGATCGCCGCCGTCAGCCGCGGTCGGACAAACCCCGCGGGCACGACATTGCGCAGGCACAGCCGGGACAATGACTTGCTGCCCAACTCGCGCTTGCTGATGTCGAACAGGTAGTGCTCGTCGAACAGCTCGGCAATTCGACCAAACTGGATTACCTCGAAATAGAAGCTCTGCAGCTCGCCATTGGCCGCTTCGGGCTGCTCGTTGAAGTAATCGCCGAACGCAGTAATGCACAGGTTGAGGCTGTTGAGCAGCTTGGCCGGCGTGGCGGCATACGCCTGGTACGGCGCGACCTGCTGCTTGTGCAGCGCGTTCCAGTCACGGTTGAGCCGATCCAGCGCTTTTTTGACCGGCGCCGGCGCGTTTTGCCGGACCTGGTTCATGCTGTGCTGATCGAGGGTCGCGCTGTACATCGACCGCGCCCGCTCCACCATGTTGTGCGCCTCGTCCACCAGCACCGCCACGCGCCACTGATTGAACTGACTCAACCCGAACAGCATGCCGCTGAGGTCGAAATAGTAGTTGTAGTCGGCGATCACCACGTCCGACCAGCGCGCCAGCTCCTGGCTCAAATAATACGGACAGACCTGATGGCGCAGCGCGACCTCGCGCACCCCGGCCTGGTCGAGCCACGGTTTGATCATCGCCTCACTGCGCGCCGCAGGCAGTCGGTCGTAGAAACCCTTGGCGAGCGGGCATGAATCCCCGTTGCAGGCCTTGTCAGGGTGCTCGCACGCCTTGTCCCGCGCCACCATCTCCAGGACCCGCAGGCTCAGCTCGGGAGCGCTTCGGCCAATCACGCTCAAGGCGTCCAGCGCCAGCTTGCGTCCGGGCGTCTTCGCGGTGAGAAAAAACACCTTATCGAGCTTGCGCGTGGGCGCGGCCTTGAGCATCGGGAACACCGTGCCGATGGTCTTGCCGATCCCCGTGGGCGCCTGCGCCATCAGACAGCGCCCGGTGCTGACCGCCTTGTACACCGACTCGGCCAGCGCCCGCTGCCCGGCGCGGAAATCGGCGTGGGGAAACTTCAGGGCGCCGAGCGCATGGTCACGAGCATCGCGGTGGGCCAGCTCCTGCCGCGCCCAGTGTAAAAAGATGCCCGCCTGAAGCTCGAAGAACGCCTGCAACTCAGCCGCGATGAAGCGCTGCTGAATGAGGGTCTCCTGCTCGGTAATGATGTTGAAGTACACCAGCGCGAGGTTGACCTCGGGCAGCTGCAATTGCTGGCACAGTAGCCAGCCATACACCTTCGCCTGCGCCCAGTGCAGCTGACGGTGGTTGGCGGGCAGGCGGCTCAGGTCGCCGCGATAGGTCTTGATTTCTTCGAGCTGATTGAGCGCCGCATCGTAACCATCCGCCCTGCCCCGAATCGTCAGCTCATGAAAAACCCCGCTGAGCGCTACCTCGGACTGATACTGCGGCCCGCGCCGCGCCGCCACCGTACGATGGCCCGCAATCCCCTCCTGAGCCGTGGGCGACGGGGTAAACCGCAAATCCAGATCGCCGAACTTCGCCGTGAACTCACACAACTCCCGCACCGCGACCCGATAACCCGTTTCAGGGTCGACAGCGGCCGTCGCCACAGGCTCCAAAGAAGCTGCAGGGGTAGCGGGAGAAATGGCGGAGAGGGAAGTCACTGAAAAGCCGGGCCGTCGATCAGAACACTGGACGGACGTACAGATAACAGCTCAACGCAGTCGTGGCAAACGGAAATGGATTGGCGGACGGATTTCGGCGCAGAGCGCCATGGGATGCATCCCCACGCAGAGCGTGGGAACGATCAACCCGTGGAGTCTGGAGCTGTGTTTAACGATCAAAATTGATAGCGCACCTACGGGCCTCTTCCCGGCTAAAGCCGGTCCCACGAAAAGCGCCGCGTACACCCTGTGCGACCGGCGGCGCCCCATGTAGGACCGGCTTCAGCCGGGAAGCTTTTGCTCTGCACTCGATCTGTTCTTGATCTGTTTTTGATTTCTTACACAGGAAGTCCAGACGACACCCATCGCGACTTGGGTGCAGGCCGAACGCAGACGACGCGCAGTGGGCCGAGCCGCATGGATGCCGCGAGAGCCGCCCCCCGCCATGGATGGCGGATGGCGGCGGGCCCACGGAGCGGGACCGAAGTGAAGGAACCCGACGAAGTCGGGCCAATCCAGGAGCAAGCACCCTTGGTTACTTGGGGTGCTTTTCCAAGTAACTCGCCGAAGGCGAAACAGTCTGCCCCCAGGCAGACGCGTTTGATCTTGATCTAAACGTAGATCCGAAAAGAACCTACGCCAGCCGCTCCTGCACCAACGCATTGCGAACAACGACCAGCATCGACTCGATATTCTGCGACCAATCCACCGTCGCGCAAATACGCAGACATTGCTGATGCAACCCACGCGCACTGAACAACTCCCCCGGCGCGACAACGATCCGCTGCTCCAGCAATCGATTGAAAACCCGTGCCGTGTCCACCCGGTGCACACTCTCCAGCCAGATCGACGCCCCGCCCCGCGGACGCTCAAACCGCACCTCATCCCCCAGGTACTGCTCCACCCCGCTCGCCAGCTCATCCACCCGGTGTTCAAGGCAGCCACGCAACTCGCGCAAGTGCCGATCAAGATGCCCCGACGCGTACAAACGCGCGATTGCCTTCTGCCGAACCGGCGGCAAGCGAAACGAACGCAGCACCAACTGCTGATGCCACAGCGCCCGGGAGTGCCGGCTCAGCAGATACCCGAATGGCGCCTCCAGCCCGATCATCTTGTCGAACGCGCCGACCACCAACAGCCGCTGCGGATCGATCAAATCCCGAAACGGCGCGCCAGCCTCCTCGAAACACAAGGCGCCGTGCGTGTCGTTCTCCAGCACCCACAGCCCATGCAGGTTCAGCACCTGCGCCATCAGCTTGCGCTGCGCGGAGGCCATCATCTGCCCGCGAATCGGGTCCATCTGCGACGACACAATCGCCATCTTTACGTCTTCGCGCTGGATCACCGCACCCAGCTCATCGGCGTTGATCCCGCCCTGCCCATCGGTGGTCATCTCGATCACCCTGATCCCGAAGGACTGTAGCGTGCGCAGAATGCTCCAGCCGCACGGCGACTCCACCAGCACGGCGCAGTCGCGCAGCTGAAGCGCCTCGACGACGGTCTTCAACACGCCAGTCTTGTCGGGTCCGATAAAAACGTTGTCGGGGTGCCAGCAATGCTCCGTCGACGAGGTATAGGCGCCAGCCAGGGCCGTGCGCAACTCCATCTCACCGAAGGGTTGAAATTGTGGGTCAGGCTGGCAGGGATAGTGGCGCATCAGGTCGCGCTCGCCGTTCAGCAGTGCACCGTGGAGCGAGAGCAACAGTGTCGGCTCATCGGCGCCGAAGACAAACATGTCCGGGCGCCGGGCGCCGGCATGAAAACGCGTAAACAGGTCATCGCCTTCCAGCGTCACGTCGTGGCAAGGGTTCGGCAGCGCGAAATAACCGGATTTGGGCACCGAGCAGATTCGCCCTTCCTTCTCGAGAAGGCTGTAGGCGTTCTGAACGGTGGAAATCGACACCCGCAGCCGCCGCGCCAAGAGGCGCAACGAGGGCAGGCGCACGGCCGGCCCGGCGGACAGTTCGTTGGTCAGCCTGAGCAGGTAGCGATACACCATCTGGTAGGCAAAATCGGTTTTATGGTGATCCATCGAACAACCTCCTCCCTGCGCCAGGCGCTGGGTCAATCTTCAAGAGCCCCGCTCACGGCTCGGGGCTCATCGCCTGACATCGCGTCACATCGACGCTCATCGCCCTGAAATCAGCTCCGTGGTCTGGAGGCCCGTGTGCGGATCGACTGTCGACACCCGCTGTTTGTCGGGGTCACTTGCCCGCACGCGGGCGATGATCGAGCGCTGGTCGCTGAAGTCCACGCAGCGTTTGCCGTACAGCGATTGAAGCCCCTTGAGGCTCAGGCCGCTAACGTCCACGAGCCAGTGCGCCACTAGATCGGGCGAAAGCTGCCCGGCGAGCGTTTTGTGCAAATCGCCGAGCCCGACCAGCATGCCGGGGTGATAGCGGCGCAAAAAATCTTCGAGCCGGGCGCCGGCATCCACAAAGGGTGAAAACAGCAGGCACACCCATTGCGTCTCACCCAGGCCAAAGGCCTCCTGGCCGTAGCCTTCGGCAAGTTGACGGCGGTCGTCGATTTTTTCCGGGCTGTCGTACGCTGCCAGCGCCTGTTTGATCAGCCGGGCGGGCATCCGCTTGCGGCGCATGATGCCGGCGGCCAGCTGCAGGTACTCGGCAATGCCGTCGCTGTAGGCCCGCCCTTCAATGAATTCGGCCTTGAGGCCCCTCAGATGCGCCATCAGCAGTGGATTGGCGCAATCCGATTCACTGAAGTTGAACGCCAGGTCGTCGAACCGAAAGCCCAGAAAATCAGTGAGCAGCCCCCAATGCTCCTCTGCGCGAAAGCCCATCAGGTCCGTCGTGGTCAGCAAGGTCGGCGCAGCCGCTCGGTACGGGTAAACCGCTGGGCGATTGTCAGCCGACGGCTCTGCCTCATCGCCGTACAGCTGCGCGTAATAAGCGCGTCCGACACGGTCGATGACGCTCAACGCCTCACTGAAACCCAGCGTGTGCCAGGGGTCGACCTTCTCCCCGCCGTGCCGCGCCAGGCGCATGATCCAGGTCGCGTATTGCTTTTGCTCCTTGGGCGACTCGCCACTTATCACGGCATTGACCCCACTCCCCCAGCAGGCTGCACGGGCCAGAAAGTCCGCCATGCCCAGATAACACCTGTTGCAGAAGGTCGTTCGCGCATCGCCCGCCGTCAGGTGCCCGCTCAGCAGCAGATCGGAGCGATTCTGATCACGACCCGCCAGCGAAAACGGCAGGTCGGATTCGAAAATCTGCACGTACTGCTGATCGATGACCAACAGTTCGACCCTGGGGTCGTCATGCAGAAACAGCGCCGAGTAGCAGCGGTCCATATTGCCCATCACCGCCGAGGTAATGCCCGCATGGCGCATAGTGCCCACCCGCAGCCTGAACGTCGCCGGCCCTCGTGCGGCGATACTCAGTTGAGCCGCACGTAACATGGCCACGGTATAAGCGCTGTCTTTACCGCCGCCGAAGGCGACCAGTACTTTATAACCACCGATTTTTTCAATACCGCCCGCGGCGACGATCAAACGCTGGATCAATAACTGCAGTGCCGTTCGTTCGCTGCGATTAAAGTAACCCGAGAGACGCTGAAGCACTTGTTGATAGACGTTATTCATTGCCTGCTCATGCAGTGAACTCATGGCTTTAACCCCTGGCTTGCAGGGACAACGGCAATGTCTGCAGTGGATGCAATACCCGTCATGCAGGGCCCAGGCGCCAGGGCCACGAGCGCGCCGAGTCGATTAGCAGACGCCGCCGACAGTGGAAGGTCAAAACGCATAGACTCGTTCCTTGAGCATTTGATAATTCAAACTATTATCGGCGTCTTTAAAACGATTACAAGCCAGTCATTGCCGACACGTAAGTGCTCTCGTTTCCCCAACTCGGCATCGGATATAAACAGCGACGTTTATTGGTGTTTAATACCGACTTATAAAGCCCGGATTAATCACCTTAAATCCATTTCCGAAGTCGAACGCATTGCGCGTTAAAGCACTGATAAACACTCTATAAACAAAAAAGCCTTCCAGAATGTTCAGGAAGGCTTCGATGAGCAAATGACCGGTAACTGACAGGGCCGCAACCTTCAGACAGGTTTGCTGCACCTCAAGCTCGACGCCAGGTCATACGCGTCGAGCATGAAACGGGCGATGGTCTGCCCTCAGGATGGATCAACTTCCACAACCACACGACCACCCACCGGGCAACCGTCCATCAAACGGTGGGCTTCGACCAGTTGATCGAACGGGAACACTTTGGTGATCTGCGGCACCAGCATGCCGTCAGCCGTCATCTGATTGATCTCGCGCAACGCACGCTTGATCGCTTCTTCGTCCTGCTTGATGCCCAGTTCCGGCTTGCCGGTGAAGTTGCCCACGCAATGGACAAAGAACTGGATGTTCTTCTGGAACGCTGCACACGCCGGAAACGGCGTCTGGTTCCCACCCTGCAGGCCATAGAGAATCAGACTGCCACGAGGGGCCAGCACATCTCCCAGGATCGACATCTGCGGGCCACCCAAACCGTCAAGGACAATGTCCACGCCACGGTTATCGGTGTACCGATTGATCGTCAGCAGCAGATCCTCTTCCTCGGTGACGATCACCTTGTCCGCGCCCATCTTCAGCAGGTACTCGCGGCAGGCATCGCTCTTGGTCGCCGCAATCACCTTGACGCCCAGTGCCTTGCCCAGTTGCAGGAATGCAGGGCCGGCGCAGTGACTCGCGTCAGTGACCAGCGCCGTTTGCCCCGGTTTGGCCCGTGCCAATTCGACAAAGGCAAAGTACGCCACCAGCATCGGCGTGTAATGAACGGCCGCCTGATTGGGTGTCAGCACGTCCGGGTAAAGGGTCACGGAGGTACGCGGCAACAGGATCAGCTCGCCGTAGACCGGGTGCACGTTAGGGTCAGCCGAAGGGAAGCTGGCGACCTTGTCGCCCACTTTGAGGTCGGTGACGCCGTCGCCGACGGCGGTAATGACGCCCGCCATTTCAGAACCCAGACCGGCCGGCAGGCGAGCCTGGGATGAAGCCAGATTTTGCCGCCACAGCACGTCGTACCAGGTGACGCCGATCGCCTGGACGCGCACTTGCACCTCGCCGGGTGCAGGCAACGCGACCGGCAGCTCTTCTACTTTGAGCACCTCGGCCGGGCCGAACTGATGAAAACGGATCGTGCGGGACATTTCGAACCTCGCCTTATGAACCTTGATGCCATGAACTCTATCCGGGCGCCGCCGGTAACACTATCAGTGGCTATTAATAGTCGACATGCCTGCCATCGATTCTGATGAAGCAGGCGGTCGTTGTTTCTACCGCAGCCGTCCCGGGCCTGCAGGGCGCACATTGTTGGGTGCTCACCGCGACATTGCAACCCGAAGGCCAAACATCGATGAAGCAGTGCCGCCACTTCGGCTGCCGTGAACCCAGTAACAAAGGGCCACTATCTGAATGTTGGTCCTTTTTCGAGGACCAAGGTTTCATCAGGAGTGATCGGCGGACCGCGGAAAACCGCGTTTACAGCCGCGCCGGAAAATTCAACAATGCAGACCACCGGTATTTACCCGTAATATCCGTGGCTGAGCTGAACACGTGGCGCGCGTCTGGGCCGCCGCTGCTGTTTTGAACACGTACCGACCCATGTCCCTGAGACCCCCGTCATGAATCGCAACGACCTGCGTCGCGTCGACCTCAATCTGCTCATCGTTTTTGAAACACTGATGCACGAACGCAGCGTCACTCGCGCTGCCGAGAAGCTGTTTCTCGGTCAGCCGGCGATCAGTGCGGCGTTGTCGCGACTGCGCGGGCTGTTCGACGATCCGCTGTTCGTGCGCACCGGGCGCAGCATGGAGCCCACCGCGCGGGCCATCGAAATCTTTGGTCTGCTGTCCCCTGCCCTCGACTCTATCTCCACGGCAGTGAGCCGCGCCGCGGACTTCGACCCGGCCACCAGCACGGCGGTGTTCCGCATTGGGCTGTCCGACGAAGTTGAATTCGCGTTGCTGCCCCAGTTGCTCAAGCGTCTGCGTTCGGAGTCGCCGGGCATCGTACTGGTCGTGCGCCGTACCAACTACATCCTCATGCCGGCGCTATTGTCTTCCGGCGAAATCTCCATCGGCGTCAGCTACACCGATGACCTTCCCGCCAACGCCAAGCGCAAAGTGCTGCGCCGCAGCAAACCCAAACTGCTGCGCGCCGACACCATGCCTGGGCCGATTACCCTGGACGACTTCTGCGCCCGCCCCCATGCACTGGTGTCCTTCGCCGGCGACTTGGGGGGCTTCATCGACGAACACCTGGAAAAAATCGGCCGCAAACGCCATGTCGTACTGGCGGTTCCGCAGTTCAACGGCCTGGCCACGCTGATTGCCGGGACCGACATCGTCGCCACAGTGCCGGACTACGCGGCGGCGGTATTGACCGCTGCCGGCGGTGTACGCTCGGAAGAGTTGCCAATCGAATCACGCACGTTTGAGCTGCACATGGCCTGGCGCGGGTCGCAGGACAACGATCCGGGGGAAAGGTGGTTGCGGTCGCGGATTCAGATGTTTTTTGGCGACCCTGACAGTCTTTAGCGTCGTCGGGTAGGCTGTTTATCTGACATTTTTGCCTTTCGACAAACCATGGAGCTCCATTCACTTCCGGTGGATTGCTACGTTGGGGGCATATCTAAGGGGTTTATCAACTCGTCCGTAAGGGGGGTAAGGCATTACCGCAGGAAAAGCCGATAGGCCTGGAACAGGCGCTGATGAAGTTTGACCCATCTGCCGAAAAAACGCGGACCCAAGCAACCTTTAAGTAAGGCTGTGGCCGTCTGTGCTGGGCATCTACCTGTCCATGTTGGGCATTCTTGCCCCAGCAGGGAGGGCAATTCTGCATCACCGCAAACATCTTCCTGATTGGCGCCGAGTCAGCCATCACCGGATCGCCGGATGCCGGCCCCAAGCTATTCTCCTGAGCGAGAATGGCATAATATGCCAACAACCAAAAGTACCTGTTTGCATAGAGCTGGAGCTAGTTATGGCGACGCGAAACGTTGTGCTCACCCCTCACCAGGATCAGGTTATTCATGACCTGGTGCAGTCCGGCCGTTATCAGAATGCCAGCGAAGTGATGCGGGAAGGTTT
>NZ_DASVUM010000059.1:0-22663 GCF_036387035.1 Pseudomonas sp.
CACCACGGCAGCGCCTGATTCAACGCCGCCACCACCTCCGCTTCCAGCGTATTGATCACATGAATGCTCGCACCCATCACTTCTTTGGCGTGGTGCTTGGCCTGAGACGCCAGTTCGGCGAGTTGGGTGGCGTCCAGGGTGGTGCAGGCTTCGGGGTGCAGGTGCACGACGCCGATGGACAGTGACAGCAACGGAAATTCCTGGCGCTGGCCCTGGCGGTTGAGGGCGACGAAGCAGCCGGCCTCCAGATGCTCGGCGCGGTAGAAACGTCGGCACTGGTTCTGGAAGTCTTCGAGTAGCATGTTCAGGCGCTTGCGCCAGTCTTCCGAGCCCAGCACCATCAGGAAATCGTCGCCGCCGATGTGGCCAACAAAGTCGCGGCTGGCGTCGATGCGGTCGTTCAGGCAGTGCGCCAGGCACAGCAGCACCTCGTCACCACGGCCGTAGCCATAGATGTCGTTGAAGGGTTTGAAGCTGTCGATGTCCACGTAGCAGATCATCGACTCGCGGCCCTGTTGCAACAGGCGGGTGAGGCATTGCTGGATCGGCACATTGCCGGGTAGCAAGGTCAACGGGTTGGCATAGCGCGCCTGCTGGATCTTCAGTTCGGTGATCAGCTTGAGCACATCGATCACCCGGCCCAGGCCGAGGTAGGTGCCGTTCTGCATGATGATGAAATCTTCTTCGATGCGTTGCCGCGCGCGGCTGGTGATCAGCCGGCTGACCTGCTGCAGCGATTGACTCAGTTCGACCGCGAGAAAGTCATCGCTCATTAACCGGCTGATCGGTTTGCGCGCGTACAGCTCGGTGGCGAACGGCTGCAGCAGCACATCTGACAGCGAATGGCGGTGGACGATGCCAATGGGCTGATGTTGCGCATCCAGCACCGCCAGCGAGTTGAGATTGGCTTGCTTGCGAAACGCCTCCAGTACCGTGGCCGTGGGCGTGGTCTGCACCACCGCCGGCAGCGCGTTGAGCAAGGCGCTGAGGTCGCTGGTGTCCTCGTTCAAGGTCGCAGCGGCGGGATCGATTTTCGGCAGCAGGGCGCGTGCGTCACGGGGCGGACACTCTTGCGGCCGGCACAGCAAGTAGCCCTGAACCAGCTCGACGCCCATGTCGATCAGCACGGCCAGTTCTTCCTGCAGCTCAATGCCCTCGGCGATGACCAGTGCCCGCGACGCTTTGGCCATCTGCAGCATGGAGCCGACGAACTCTCGCTTGACCGCATCCTGATGAATGCCGTCGATGAAATGCCGGTCGATCTTCACGTAGTCCGGGCGCAACTCGGACCACAGCCGCAGGCTTGAATAGCCCGCGCCTAGATCGTCAAGCGCGATGGAAAACCCCATGTCCCGGTAATGGTAAAGCGCGTTATAGAGCAGGTCGAAGTCATCGGTCGGCGTCTGTTCGGTCAGCTCGATGACCACGCGGCTCGGCGCTATGCCGTAGCGCTGCAACAGCTGCAAGGTGCGCCCCGGCGGGTGCGATGCTTCCAGCAGCGACTCGGGCGAGATGTTGAGAAACAGCTTGCCCTCCAGCTTCTGTTCGCTGAAGCGGCGACAGGCCGACTCGCGACAGGCAAGTTCCAGCTCACTGAGGCGTCCGGCCTGGCGGGCGACGGCGAACAGGTTGAGAGGGGAATGCAGCGGGCTGTTGGAAGGACCGCGAGTCAGGGCTTCGTAACCGAGAATGCGCCGATCCGACAACGACACAATCGGTTGGAACAGGCTGTGCAAGTCGCCGCGAGTCAGGATCGAACTCAAGGCGCTCAGCTGTTCAGTCACGGTCATGGCAATCTCGAGGCAAAAAAAGGGGCTCGACGCTGTGACGTCGAGCCCGCTATTTCACGACAGGTTCATGACTGTTTGATGACGATTCGCCATCATTTCATCACGTTCCTGCGGTTTACTTCTTCGCCACCGAACCGCTCAAGCCCAGATAGTCGAGCAAAATACGCCCGGTTTCCGCCAGGTAAGCGTCATCTTCGGGTTTGGTCTTGTCGTCATCCGAAGGCAGGGCGTCTTCGTCTTCCTTCTTCAGCTCTTTCAGCGGTTCTTCGCCTTTGGCCTTGCGACGCACGTTCTCCATCGCCAGCTGCTTGCTCTCGATGTCGGCGTGTTCCTTGCGGCGCTCGGCCTCGTTCAGACTGACCGTCTTCTCGCTCATCAGCTTCTTGGCCAGCGCCAGTTTTTCTTCGATGAAGACGAACTCGGCGTCCTTGGCTGATCGGGCGTCGTGACGCGATTGCAGCTGTGCCAGGAACGGCTTGAACGGGTCCACCGCTGGCTTGATGGCCGGTTTGATGGTGTCGTAGGTCATCGCCTCAGGCAGCGCGCTTTCACCGATTTCCTTGGTGTCGATGATCGACGGATAGCCGATGTCCGGCAGCACGCCCTGATGCTGAGTGCTCTGGCCGGACACCCGGTAGAACTTCGCCAGCGTCAGTTTCAGCTCACCGTGGTTGAGCGGCTGAATGGTTTGCACTGTGCCTTTACCGAAGGTCTGGCCGCCGATGATCAGCGCGCGGTGATAATCCTGCATGGCGCCGGCGAAAATCTCCGAAGCCGAGGCCGACAGGCGGTTAACCAGCAGCGCCATCGGGCCTTTGTAGAACGCACCGCTGTTCTCGTCTTCCAGCACATCAACCTTGCCGTCTGCGTTACGCACCAGAACGGTCGGGCCTTTATCGATGAACAGACTGGTCAGCTCGGTGGCTTCCTGCAACGAGCCACCGCCGTTGTTACGCAGGTCGATGACCACGCCGTCGACTTTCTCGGACTGCAGTTCGGTCAGCAGCTTCTTCACGTCACGGGTCGTGCTCTTGTACTCGGGGTCGCCGGCGCGGTAGGCCTTGAAGTCCAGGTAGAAAGCAGGAATCTCGATGACGCCCAGCTTGTAATCCTTGCCGTCCTGATTGAGGTGCAGGACCGATTTTTTGGCCGCTTGCTCTTCAAGCTTCACCGCTTCACGGGTGATCGACACGATCTTGGTGGTCTGGTCGCTCGGCGCATTGCTGGCCGGCACGATTTCCAGACGCACGACCGAACCTTTCGGACCGCGAATCAGTTTGACCACTTCATCCAGACGCCAGCCGATCACGTCGACCATCTCTTTGTCGCCCTGGGCAACGCCGATGATCTTGTCGGCAGTCGCCACTTGCTTGGTCTTGGCGGCAGGGCCGGCCGGCACCAGGCGGACGATCTTGACGTTGTCGTTGTCGCTTTGAAGGACGGCGCCGATGCCTTCCAGGGAAAGGCTCATGTTGATGTCGAAGTTTTCCGCGCTGTCAGGCGACAGGTAGTTGGTGTGCGGATCGTAGGACATCGCGAATGTATTCAGGTACGCCTGGAACACATCCTCGCTGCGGGTCTGGCCCAGGCGCGCGAGCTGGTTCTTGTAACGCTTGGTCAGGGTTTCCTGGATCTTGGCCGGGTCTTTGCCAGCGATCTTCAGGCGCAAAACCTCGTCCTTGACGCGCTTGCGCCACAGGTCGTCGAGTTCGGCTTCGTTCTTGGCCCATGGCGCGTCCTTGCGATCAACCAGCAAGGTTTCCTGGGTGTTCAGGTCGATCTTGTCGACACCCTTGTTCAGCTGCGCCAGGGCGAAATCCAGACGCGACTTAATGCGGTCCAGATAACGTTTGTAGATGGTAAAGCCCGGCGCCAGGTCGCCGCTTTTGAGGAAGTCGTCGAACTGGAAACGCCACTTGTCGAACTCGGCGATGTCACTGGCCAGGAAGTAGCTGCGCGCAGGATCGAGGAGTTTCAGGTAGCTCTGGTAGATGATTTCCGAACGCTTGTCGTCCAGCGGCGGCTTGCTGTAGTGGTGGCGCTTGAGCAGCTCCACGACATTCAGACTGGCGATGACTTCATCGCGATCAGGTTGAAGATTATCCCAGCTGTTGGCGGCGAACGAACTGGCCGACATCGGCAGGACAGACAGGCCAATGAGTAATGCAAGGGTGGTGCTGGGTAAAAAATGCTTCATGCTGATTCGACGCGGGGACAATTGATAACGCATATTAGGCCGTCTTTGGAGGTCGCCGGTTCGGTCAGAACACGGTCGCATAATGCAAAAAGCCCAATGGCCGTGAGGCACATCGGGCTCAGTCAAGACTCACTATGGAGGCACCGTGAAAGCATTGCAAGGCGTTGAAGGTCGTGTGGAATGGGTTGAAGAGCCGTCGCCGACGCTGGATGTAGGACAAGTCCGCATCAAGGTGGCAGCGGCGGGACTCAATCGTGCCGATTTGCTGCAGCGCTCGGGGCATTACCCGCCGCCACCGGGTGTCACGGAAATCCTCGGGATGGAATGTTCAGGGGTGATTGCCGAGGTCGGCCCGGGCACCGCCTGGGAAGTCGGCGACCGCGTGTGTGCGCTGGTTGCAGGCGGGGCGATGGCCGAAGAAGTGGTGGTTGACGCGCGGCACGTACTGCCGGTGCCTGAGGGGATTTCGCTGCACGAAGCGGCGGCGATTCCTGAAGTGTATGCCACCGCCTGGCTCAATCTGTTCCAGCTGGCCGGTCTCAAGCCCGGTGAAAAAGTTTTGCTGCACGCCGGGGCAAGTGGCGTTGGTTCAGCTGCCATTCAGCTGTGCAAGGCGTTCGGCAACCCGGTCTGGGTCACCGTGGGTTCCGCCGAGCGGCTGGCGTACTGCGAATCGCTTGGTGCGCAGGGCGGTGTGCTGCGCAACGAGAACCTCGATGCGCTGAATGATTTCGCGCCGTTCCACGTCATCCTTGACCCGGTGGGCGCCAACTATGCCGCGCTGAACCTAAAGGTCCTCGGCGTGGACGGTCGTCTGGTACTGATCGGATTAATGGGCGGACGCAAGTCCGAAATGGATTTCGCGCAAGTACTGGGCAAGCGTATTCATATTCTCGGTTCGACCCTGCGCAGCCGCGACGACCAGTTCAAGGCCGACCTGCTCAGTGATCTGGGCCAGCACGTCATGCCATTGTTCACCGATGGTCGCCTGAAGCCGCAACTGGCGCGCAGCTTCCCGATCAGCGAAGCCGAAGCGGCCTACGCAGAGTTGGCGACCAATCAGGTGTCGGGCAAGGTCGTGCTGGTGATAGACCCCGAGCTCCGCTGACCTGCGCGCCGGCCGGGTATCGCTGCCTCTGGGCGACAGCCCGGCCTCGCCTCTTTCTCTCACAACCTTCGCCGGTGACACCGACGAACGGTCGCCTGACCTGTCATAAGTGACAGTATCCAGCGCGCGCCAACAGGCGCTTAATCAATCGCAAGTACGCACCAGAGCCACTGCGCTGCGCACTTGAAGAGCGACTTCGAGCGGATTCGGCTGGCCTGATTTCAGACGCAAGGATGATGTCGATGAATAACATGTTCAGAGCAGCCAGCGGCACCTTGAACGGTGGCAATTGGCGTGTTGATGATGAGTTTCCGCTGCCCGTCGTGCCGGCCATTCTCAAGGATGATCAGGGACAGGAAGAGGTCGGCGGGTTGCTGCCTCGAACGGCGCTGGAGCGGGACCTGGAGGTGGTCATTCCCGCCTGGTTATTCAACGCCAATTATCCCAACGTCGCGGTGCTGTCGTGGCGGCGCGCCGGTGCTCCATTTGTTGAAGTAAGCCGTTTCACCTTCCAGCCCCCTATCGCTCCCGGAGATAAAACCGTCCAGGTACCTCAGGCGTTGCTGGTAGACGGTACCTACGAGCTCTCTTACAAGATTTCGGTGGCTAATAATCCGTCGCCGGAATCGCTCAAGAAACTTGTCACAGTGGATCTATCGCCGCCGGGTGCGGGCCAGAGACCCCTACCGGTGGTCTTCCCAGCGGAGCTGGCCGGGGTGATCTCCGACGAGTATCTGACCAGCGAGGGCGCGGTCGAGTGCTCGGTGCCATCCTACTTCGGCGCCAGAGCCAAAGACCTGGCGATCTGGTTCTGGACCGACACCAATCCACCGCCGGATGGGGAAAGCCAGCAGGGTGAGGTGATCTTCAGCCGGGATGACATTGAGGACGGCCTGCTGTTCGTGTCGGTTCCCGAGCGGGTGATCAGGGCGTCAGGTCTGGGCACCCGGTACGTGTATTACTACCTGCGGGATCTGGCGGGAAACATCAGTTCGCGCTCGGAGCTTTCGCCCATCAGGGTGGACCTGACGCCGTCGCCGGGAAACCTCCAGCCGGTCCGAGTGCCGCTGTCAACCCGCGGTCTGATCGATCGCCGGCATGCCCGGGAGGGTGCGGCCAACGAAGGCGGCGTCACGGTTGAGATAGACCGTTACGACAATGCCGGCCCCGAGCATCGGGTGTTGATTGACTGGGACGGCACCGAGCTTGCCGACGTGCCTGTCGATCCGTCCGGATTTCCGCTGCGGGCGTTCGTGCCATGGACCGTGTTGACCGCCAGAGGGCTTGGCCCACTGAGCGCCCAGATCGATTACCAGGTGCGTCGTGGAACCTTGGTCACGCCGTCGCCGGGACCCGTCTCTGTGCCGGTTGACTTCACC
Organism: Pseudomonas sp.; assembly: GCF_036387035.1. Taxonomy (GTDB): domain Bacteria; phylum Pseudomonadota; class Gammaproteobacteria; order Pseudomonadales; family Pseudomonadaceae; genus Aquipseudomonas. The sequence goes on from NZ_DASVUM010000059.1 coordinate 6,475, forward strand.
CTGGCCGGACAGGATCACGCCAATGCGCCGGCATTGCTGAACGTCACCCTGGAGAAACCCGAGGTCCGTGGCCAGAACTCCGATACGGCCAATACGCTGACGGGCGCGGACTTCGGTCTGGATGCCACAGCGACGCTGGTCCTCTATCAAAATCCCGATCCCGGCGAGCGATTGTCGCTGTTCTGGGGGAGTTCGGCCGAACCGGTCGCAGAGTACATGGTGAAGGCCGGCGATCTGGCCGGTCAGTCGATAACCTTCGTCATTCCCTGGTCAGCCATAGAACCGGAGCTGATCAACCCCGCGTTGGCACTCTTCTATGTGACCGATAACGGCGTCAACCAACAGCTGTCCAGGACAACTGACGTCAATGTGAATATTGAGGTCATCGAGGATCTGCCGGAGCCATCTTTCCCGCATGCCGATCTTTACGGCTATCTCAATTGCTGTGCCGTACCGAGGTTGTGGGAGGGCGTGACGGTGAGGGTTCCCGGCGACACCCGGTTTGCACAAGGCGACCGTATCGAACTCATTTGGCAAGGATGCAGGAACCTCAACGGCACCGATCCGATCACGGGTGTCACCGCGACGTTTTCCAGAACGTTGAGCGCTGCTGATGCGAGCACCGGATATGACCAGATCGTGTTGCCCTTCGAGACACTCATCGCGCCCATGGAAGACAACGGATCTGCCACGGCCCAGTACACGCTTCATAAAACCAGCGGAACGGTGGGGCGCTCATACATGGATTTCGTGAAGATCACGAGAAGGATGCCAGGTGGGGAGTTATGCGGTCCCGGCAACGATCTGTGTGTTGAGACGTTGCCGTCTCAATCTGAAGGGCCCGTTGTGGAATCGATTTGGGCAGGGATGATCAATGCGGCAGTTCGCCGTTTTCGCAAATAACCCCGATGTCAACGACACGTGGCGGATGAACGTCGGCTGGTGCAGTTGTAGCCAATGGACTGAAGGCCACCCAAGGAGGAAGCACCATGAACACCCAGAACAAGCCCCCAAAGGTCAAAAAGGGCCAGCAGGCGCGCAGCGACTTCCAATTGTTTCGCAGAAATCTACAACTGGCGGTGCCGGCGCCGACGTTGCCTGCGGATAACCCGTTGCTGCCGCCCACCGCTGACGATCCCGAGAATCAGTTGCCGCACCAGTTTCAAGGCACGCTCCTGAAAGTCGAAATCCCTGCGTTTGAAGTTGAAACTGATCCGGGCCGGCCAGGCCTGGTTTATCTCAAGTGGGATGGCATACGGCAGCGCCCTAGCCAGTACTCGTTTACGACGCCACTGGACCCTGGCGCGTTCCCCCTTCCGCTGACCTTGCCAGCAGAGGCAACGCTTTTGGCTGGACGTCACACGCTCACCTATGAAGTCAACATTGGCGGGAATCCGGTGGCATCGACAGCACTGACGATCTACATCGATCAGACCGCACCCAACTTCGGGCAGTCAGGTGCACCGGTGACATTGCCCCCTGAGGTCGAAACCGGCGGCATTACCAAGGAATACCTTGATGCCAACGGCAAGGTCACCATCACCGTGGCCGAATACAACGACAGAAAAATCGGCGACGAAATATCCGTGTATTACGGAAGCAACCCTCAAACCGCATCGTTGGTAGGCACCGTGATAAGGGACAATACCACGACGCCGGTGACAGTCGATTTGACCACCGCGCAGATCGGAACGTCGGAAGGCACCAAGTTGCTGTTCTCCCGTCTGCAGGACAGACCCGGCAACCTTGGACCTGATTCGTCATACAAGCCGGTCCTCGTCACATTGAGTGCCGCGCCGACAGGGCTGAAGCCGCTGACGGTGCCATTGGCCTCTGACGGCGAAGTCGACATGGCCGACGCCAACGTGGGGGTACAGGTACAGATCGAGGCATACACCAACTTTGTCGCTGGCGATCAAGCGATAGTCACCTGGGATGGCAAGTTGCAGGGCGCGGTGGCAGTGACGCAGCCAGGGCCGACATTCGTGACCGTCCCTTTTGCGGTATTGCTGGACGGCAACCAGGGGCCTAAGACGGTGGCTGTGACTTACCTTATCAAACGGGGCGAGAAAGAGTATCCCGAGCCTTCCTCTGTTGATGTCGCCGTGGATCTGCGTACGCCAGGCCCGACGAACCCGGTCGAACCTGACCCGGTGAATCCCGACCTGGACTTGATTACGGTGCAGGGCGCCGTCACCACTGACCCCAATAAGTTGACGCCCGCAGACGTGGGGGAGCCGGCGACAGCCTCCGTGGTGATTTATGAGAACTATAAGGCGGATGACGAGGTGCAGTTGTACTGGAACAACGTGGCGGTGCCTGATTCCGGAGACCCTGCCATTCCTGGCGGGACATACGTAGTGACGGGGCAGGAGGCTGTGGATTTCATGATGGAGTTTGCCATTCCATGGAACACGATCGATGCACAGGGCAATGGCAGCGCGCTGCCGGTGCGCTATTCGATCGCACAACCGAACGTCAACGATGCCGTTGTCTCCTCTGAAGATCAGCCAGTTGAAGTGAACGTGAAGACGGTGACGCTGCCAGCCGTTACGTTTCTGAATCTTGACCCGGACTTCGATTTCCTCAACTGCGGTTCGTTGAGAAATGTGAGCGGTCAAGGCTGGGTTGCGGAGATAAAAGTCGAGGGAGGAGAGCCACGCCTGGCGAATCAAGAGCTGACGTTCAACTATGCCGGGCTGAACGAGGCAACGGGTACTGACGTTACGTTCGAGTTCAAGTTTACCCCGACCATTGAACAGGCCACCAACGGCTTCCTTGTTTACCTGCCTTACGCTCCCCCCCTGATCGAAACCCGCGATGGGCCGGGCAGTATTGCCTACACCGCGAATGTAGACGGGTTTTCTGTCACCTCCGACGCCCATCGCGTGACGGTGTTCATGGCGACCGCGGGGGCGGGCGCTCCGACGTGCGATTTGTCAGCTCGAACCGCCGGTCGCTGAGGGCGTCGTTAAAAGAGAGGCGTCTCAGACGCCTCTTTTATATCGCGGGGCTGATTTCCAGCTCTCTCATAATCTAAACAGCCGTTTCTCTTCGCCGTTATTTCCAATCAATCCAAGTTGGCAGATTTCATCGGCAATACTTCTGGTGGCCACGGCACTGTTCGAACTTTTTCTCCTTAGTGCCAGTAGGCATCGTCCTACAAGTAAGGCTGATGCGCCCTGCATAGCATTCTGATCGTGGTCTGTACAGTCTCCCCTCTCCCGGCGATTACGCCTGCCTTTGCATCTCCATACGAATGGACGCGAGCTCATGAACGCTAGCAAGCAACTCCGCAAGTCAAACGTGCGCAACTCTCCCTTTTTTAAAGTTTCCCCCGTCGGGCGTCCATTCTGGACAGCCTTGCTGAATGCGGTTCCGGCCGTGCTGTTCACACCTGTCTCGCTTGCAGTGCTGGTCGAGAATGGCGCAGTGCTGAATATCGATGCAACCACGCCTCTCGGTGATTACGCAGTGAGGGATACCGGCAGTACCTTGAATGCTTCGAACGCGGTGGCCGGTTCGATTTCATTGAGCGGCGGCGCCACGCTCAACTTTGTCAACAGCAGCGTGCAATCGCCGGATGACGGTGTCGTGGTTACCGCAAGTACGGCAACCATTACCAACAGCACGATCGTTGGTGATTATGTGGGCTTATCGGTGAACAGGCCGATTGGCACAACGGTCGGGTCGCAAGTGCAAGTCACCGGCGGCGCGCTGCAGGGCGGCGAGGTGGGGGCGCAAGTCACGGGATTCAGCCGCTTGCAACTGAACGGGGTTCAGGTCACGAGTACAAGCTCAGGCAGTGCCGGGCTGAACATCTTCGGTGGCGACGTATTGGCGAACAACGGTACGACCATCAAGGGCTCCGAGCACGGCGTGTACTTGATAAGCGACGCTCAAGGGGTGGGTGATAGCGTTCTGGTACTCGATAACGCTACTGCCGAAGGCACCCATGGCGCCGCCATTCTGGTTGATGGCCTGGGCCGCGGTCTGGTCGCCAACCTCAATCTGCTAAATGGCACGACCCTCACGGGTGGCAACGGCAACGCGCTGGAAATCGCGAACAGGGCGACGGCGAACGTGCTGCTGCAAAGCAGTGAAGTGACCGGTAACTTCGCCATCGCCAACGGCAGCATTGCCAATCTGACTTTCGATCAGGGCCGGTTGATCGGTGACGTTTCGGCGGATGCCACCAGCAGCGGTACCCTGGCGCTGAACAATGGCTCGGCACTGAGAGGGGATGTCACCGGGATTGATACGGTCAATCTGAACGCGAGTTCCATTACCGGGGAAGTGACCTCCGCCAGCAGCGCCGGCGTTGTGTCGCTCGTCGGCGGTTCGGCGCTAGAAGGTCATGTCAGCAGCGATAACGTCAGTCTGAATGGCAGCTCAATGATCGGCGACATTACCTCGCTCGGCAGCGCAGGCGTCGTGTCCCTGACGGCGGGTTCCTCGCTCGAAGGCAATGTCAGCAGCGAGAACGTCAACCTCGATGCCAGTTCTATTGTCGGCAATGTCACGTCGACCGGCGGGGCAAGTGTGCTGAGATTGCTGGGCGGCTCAACGCTCAAAGGCGACGTGAGCAGCGGTGATGTAAGCCTGGATGCCAGTTCGATGTCTGGCGATATTACTTCCAGCGCTGGGCTTGTTTCGCTGACCAACAACTCCGTGCTCACCGGCAACCTGATCAACGTCAACACCGCCTCCCTCACGGGGGCTTCCACCTGGAATATGGTCGGCAGCAACACCGTCAACTCGCTGGCCATGAACGACAGCACGGTGAGGTTCGGCGCGCCCAACGCGTTCTATCGGCTCAATGTCGGCACGCTGTCCGGCAACGGCACGTTCATCATGGACGCCGATTACCTCACCAACGAACACGACACCCTCAACGTCACTGGTTCTGCGACGGGCAGCCATACCTTGCTGATCGCCGGCTCAGGCGTCGATCCGACTTCGCCAACGCCCTTGACAGTTGTCCAGACCGCAGGCGGTGACGCGACGTTTGCCCTGGCTGGCGGCCAGGCCGTGGACGTGGGGACCTATTCCTATCAACTGACCTCCGCCGGCAATGGCGCAGGCGGCACGGACTGGTTCCTGGACCCGGGTACCGCGACGATCAGCCCCGGCACGCGCTCGGTGCTGGCCCTGTTCAACACTGCGCCGACCGTGTGGTACGGCGAACTCACTTCCTTGCGCAGCCGCATGGGCGAACTGCGCTTCAATGGCGGCAAGGCCGGCGGATGGGTGCGCACGTACGGCAACAAATACGACGTCGATGAGGCATCGGGTGTGGGCTATCGGCAGACACAGCAGGGCGTGTCGCTGGGCGCCGATGCGCCATTGCCGATCGGAGACGGGCAGTGGCTGATCGGCGTACTTGCGGGGCACAGCACGTCCGATATCGATCTGACTCGCGGCACCTCAGGGACGGTCAAAAGCTACTACGCCGGCCTCTACACCACTTGGCTGGATCAGGCCAGCGGTTACTATTTTGACGGCGTGCTCAAGTTCAACCGTTTCCGAAACGACTCAAAAGTCAGCATGAGCGATGGCACCCGTGCCAAGGGTGATTACGACAACTCTGCGGCTGGTGGCTCGGTGGAGTTCGGACGGCACGTCAAGCTGGGCAACGAGTATTTCGTCGAACCGTTCACCCAATTGTCTGCCGTGGTCATTGGCGGCAAGGACTATGAGCTGAACAACGGCATGCGCGCCGAAGGTGATCGGACGCGCTCGTTGCTGGGCAAGGTCGGCGTCACTGCAGGGCGCAACTTCACCCTGGACAGGGGCAGTGTTGTGCAGCCATACGTGCGAGTGGCCGGCGCCCATGAGTTCGCCAAGCGTAACGAGGTACAGGTCAACAACAATACGTTCAATAACGACCTCTCCGGTTCGCGCGGCGAGTTGGGGGCAGGGGTTGCCGTAGCGTTTTCCGACACGCTGCAATTGCATGCGGATTTTGACTACGCCAATGGTGAGCATATCGAACAGCCGTTCGGGGCGAATGTGGGGTTGCGTTATACCTGGTAATGAGCTCATCAATGGCAGCCGATGTCCCGCGACATCGGCTGCCCGCTGAATTAGCGAATACCCACCACCAAGCACAATGAGAATGGAACGACAGAGCTGACTGCATAACCGTCCACACCTGTCACGAGGTTATGCACCCAGTTTTTGTTCAGCGCGTAGCCATCACTCGACCAGTAAAAGTCATTACCTTGCGGCCAGCGCCCCCGATATAGGGCAGACATTGCTCGGAGCTCTCCTATATTCGGAATTCTGAACCCTGCATTCTGTGCCTCTTTTTTACCCCATGGGTAGCGGTTAAAGCTGAACCCTTGACATGTAATGACCCCGCTGACTTGAACGAGGAAGGCCCCGGAGCGGCCCTGAGCATCCTGTACGTTAATGGTTGCGCTGCCGTTAGACCTGCTGAAAACGTTGCCATTTGCATCGACGGTGACCACGCGTGTATTGGTCGATGAGTAGGAGTAGGGAGGCACGCCACTAATAGGGACCCGGCTTGTCGTCGTCCCTGATGGCCACGTGACCGGTAAGACATCATCCCTTCCTGCTGGTACGTAAAGCCGACCACTCAAATTTATAGCGGATGTATCGAGCACGAAATCCGGTATCGGTGATACCACGTTGAAGTCGCGGGTACCCGATGAAGGATTGTCAGCATAGCGCCCGACGGCCTTGATGCTGTGGGAACCGAGTGCCACACCCACAGACAGGCTCCAGGCGCTGCCACCCCCCGCCCTGGTCGTCCCTTTGGACGCGTTCTTGTCAAAGACTTCTACTTGCTCGCTCGCCACAGCTGTGCCCGACGCGGTTACTGTCGTTTCAGTGGTAGTGCCTCCCTGGCCGATCTCCCCACGGGAGTCCCGCACACTGAGCGTTGGCGCCGTGGCAGCCTGAACGTTTAACGCCCAAGGCGAGGACACCGGCTTATTCGCGTACAACGCTTTGCTGGTGAGGCTATGGGCGCCGACCGACAGGCCACTCACTGACCGTGACCAGTCGCCGCTGGTGTTCACGTCGGCGGTGCCTTTGGATGAGGCGCCGTCGAATACCTCTACTGATTGACCGATTGAGGCCTTGCCCGATGCGGTGACAGCGTTGGCATAGGTCGATCCGCCATTGCTCACCGCGTTGCCTTGTGGATCCACGACGCTGGTGATAGTCGGAGTGACCACCGCGGTCACGGTGAATTTACGCACGGCGGATTCCGGATTGCTCCCGTAGTTGGCCCTCACCTTCATGTCATGCCGTCCAACGCTCAGAGTGTTTATTGTCAGCGTCCACTGCCCGCCAGCGTTGGCATTCACCTTCTGCCGAGACACAGCGCCATCGAAGATCTCGACCTCAAGACCTGCACTGGCGTTGCCGGTCAGAGCCACGCTGTTATCGACCGTGAATCCATCAGGGGGGATCTCCGTTCCCTGGGTGTCTTTTATGTGGGTGATGGTGGGCGCCACAGTTGCGGCGACGATCACCGTCCAGACATCGGATTCAGGCTTGGTTCCATACAACGCTTTGGCTTTGAACGGGTGCGCCGCAACGGCCAGAGCGGAAACGGTGAGGGACCAATCGCCTGATCCATTTGTGGTGGCAGTGCCTTTGGAGACGCCGTTGTCAAACAGCTCTATTTGGCGATCAGGGCTCGCTTTGCCTGATATCGTCACGCTTGTATCTACAGTCATTCCGCCATTGCTGACCGGTCCTCGGGAGTCCAGGACCTGACTGATGATCGGCTTCACATTGGCCAGCACTTCCAGGCGCCGTGGCTGGGAAACCAGGCCGCTGCCATCCAGCGCGCTGGCTGTCAGGCTGTAATTCTTCACGCTCAGCCGCTCAAGACTGCCGCTCCAGGCCCCGATGCTGTTGGATTTAACCTTCGTCAGCCGCGTGGTGCCGTCGAGAATATCCAGCTCGGTTTCGATGGTGGAGGTGCCGCTGATGCTTAAAGCCGTATCGAAGGTGGTCCCTCCGTCAGCTACCTCGCCTTTGCCGTCCTTGATACTGACGATTTGCGGCTTGACCCAGTCATGGTGCAGCTTGAAGGCGTACACGACATGTGGAAAAGGCACTGCGCCGCTTTCACTGGCGATACCGTCAAAGGCAACGTTGCAGATCACTGTCAGGCGAGTCTCCTGGCCGAGTTTTTCCAGTTCAGCGCGCGGCGCGGGGACGGACAGACCGGCGGAGACCTGGGCGCTGTCCAGTACGGCGCCGTTCAGGAGCGTGATCGAGTAGACGCCGCCGCTGCCGGTCTCTCCCTCGATCCGCAGCCAGACGCGCTGACCCGCCAGGATGAATGGCCATTTGGCAACCGTGGTGGTGGCGTTGCCGGTGAACGTCGCCAGGTTAAGCGTCATCGTCTGTCCATCGGCCTGCGTAATGGCCGGGTGTGGCAGGTCCTTGTCAGGGTTGCCGAAAGGCAGCACAGGCAGGCGCAAGACGTCGGATGGTTTTTCTGCGGTGTAGCGTTTGACACGGTAGGACACACTGACCTCACGGCCAATGTTTGCCCCGACCAATGAGGCGGGCATTTTAAACTCCACGAGCCCGCTGGCGTTGCCGGGCTTCTCCTGATCAGCAGGCGTGCCGCCGCCCGGGCTGCCCAGCCAGACCAGCGTGACGATATCTTGCGTTTCCATGCTGGCGTACCTCACCTGCACCGTCGCGCCAGACAGCGCATCCATCGGATCAAGCACACCGCCAGGCGCCTCCAGCACGGAGGGGGCGGGCAGTTCGCCGATGATCTTGCCGATCACCAGATTCAACGTTGCCGAAGACTGGTACTCGCCCGACACGCCACGTTTTAGCGTGTACAGCACCCTCACTTCGTCATTGATGTTCGGCTCAATCAGCGACCGGGGAATGGTGAAATCCACCGGTTTGCCTGCAATGGCGGTGGTGATGGGAATCCAGTCGCTGCCGCTGCCTTCCAGTGGATGGCCGAGCCAGTACCAAGTGAGCGTATCCCCTGCTACGGTGCCGGAATAAGCGACCCGTAGCGTGACGTTGCCGGGATTTACTTCCGGATCGAGCACACCGTCGGGTGCTTCAACAATGGTCGGCGCCGGCAAGTCCACAACGTGCTGGCCGACCCTGGCGAGCAGGTGCTCAGACACCCGTACATCCATTATCCAGGCGTCGTTGGACACCCTATAGCTGACGTCGAGTGTGCCGTTTTCAAGCTGGGCAATGTGTTCGTTCATCACCGGGATATAAATGGGGTAGCCCACTTCATTGGCGCTGACGATGTGCTGGGTTTCGTAAAGATACGGCGTTCCGTTAGCCCGCGTACCCAGCCACACCAGATCAATCAGGTCACCGATCTTCGTGTCTTCGTAAACCGGGATCTCCACATGGGCACGTTCTGCAAGCGGGTCGAGGACATCACCGATGAGCTCCAGAATAAGTGGGATTTGCAACGGTACTCTGCCGGTAATTCGCACCGCTGCTCGCTTTGATGACTGTGGCGGGTCACCGTTGGCTTTGGTCAGGACATACGACGCATAAGCTGTCCCGTTGATGATCTGGCGCACCTGGGCATTGGGTACGGTGGTGTCAAAAATCGCCGGGATGCTGTCCACGGTCACTGACTGGCTGTAGCTCAGCGGCGCGCCTGCCGCCGTGATGCCGAGCCAAGTCATGGTCACCGTATCGCCGCGCTCGAACGGGCTTGCGGTGACAGCAATGCGGACGGTGACGCTCGCGCTACCCAGATCGCCGAGGTCAATCTCACCGTTGACGGCATTCTGGATGATGGGCGCATCCAGCCGCCAGGCGCCCGCGTCCACCGGCACGAAGGTTTTCAACGACCATTGTTCTGAGAAATTCCAGACCTCGTCGTACACCTGATAGTGAACGAGCAAATCTTTGTCATCGCCTGCCGCGAGGATGCTGGCCTGATCAACGGTGATGACAATGGACGCATTGCCCGCAGCTTCTGCTTCGGTGACCTGATGTGTGAGCGACACCTCACCCCATTTCAGCTCGATGGTGTCACGCGGCGCGCGGCCTGGGTAAGTGGCGATGGTCACCGGAATGCCGTCCTTCGCCCATTGGGCATCGACGCCATTGTCGATGACGTCCGGAGGAAGCTGCGGGGCCTTAAGTTGCGAGTGTCCGGGCAGGTGCGGATCTTCGTCCCTGCCTCCTGGCCGGTCCAGTTTGACGCGCAGCCGCAGCGGTACGCAATCCTCCGCTGTGGGTGAGCCTGATCGGGTCAGGCTGTAATACACGTTTTCAGCCCAGTCCGGCGTAATCGGATCGGCAGGCAAGTAGAAGAACAGGCGCTGGTCGATGTCGCTGGCAGCGACGACGCGACTGCCCACCGCTGCGCCATCCCAGTAGAGGTCAATACGGTCGCCCACCTGCATGCTCAGCCAGGGATCGACCGCACTGAGTACGCCGCTCGGGTTGTCCTTGACAATGCTGATGTTGATCCCGCCGTCGCCCCCGGTAACAGGGGTGACCAGACCGCTGATGATCACCGGACGCAGAGAAAGGGCAGAATAGTCGCGGTCCAGTGGGGGGAAGAGGGTGCGTGAGTAGCGTTTCATGGTCATGGTCCTTATGAAGTTGGCGATCCTGTCGATGTCCTTGTTGTTGACGGACAGCCGCGGCGGGAGAGCACAAAGGGCGTCGGACGTCCCCCCGCCTGCTATCAATCGAGGCGATCTTCGCCCGCCTGTTTGCGGGCGATGTCGCTGCCGGTGTCGGAGTTCGCTTAGGCTGTGTAACTCACGATTCCCGAAAGAGTGACCTGCTTGTCCGTCGTTGTGCCGCCGTTGGGTATAGGGTTTCCTTGTGAATCCTCGACGAGGGTAATCCTGACTTCAGCGACGGTGGCAACGGTGAAACTCCACACCGCCGATTCCAGCCTCTCGCCGTATTGCCCAACGGCCTTGATGTGATGAGCGGTAGGAGCAAGCCCAGCGAGCGTCATTGACCAAATGCCTGCGACATCCGCCTTCACCTTCCCCTTGGACGTGGTGTCATCAAAGATTTCGACCTCGTAGGTGGCGGGCGCCGTACCCGTCACGCTGACTGTGGTGTCGCTCGTAGATCCACCAGGCGGGATGTCAGCATTCTTCGAATCCCTGATGCTGCTGATGGCCGGGGAAGGGAGTGCGACGCTCTGACCGACGTTGAAGGCGACGGACTGAGATTGACTGGTCTGGCCATTATCGATGCGGACGACATGATAGGAAGCCGTGACCGTTCCTCGGTTGTTCGGAGCGATTGCGCTATTGGGAATGCTGAACGTAAGAGGGACATTCAGTGTGGCAGTGGTCACAGGCAACCAGTCAGTCGCATCGCCGCCTTCGTTGCTGCCATCCCAATCATAATAAGCCTTGTCGCCGACTTTCTTGCCGCCGTAGTTCGGCATCGTCAGGGTCGCGCGTGCAAGGCCGGGATCCATTACCCCGTCTACGATTCCGGACACCGTCGGCGGATCCAGCTCGGCTCTAGGCTCACCGATGCTCAGCCCTGTGACGCGGGTTGATTCGCGCCTTCCCCCGACGCTGTTGTCGAGAACGTAATAGAGCTCCAGCGTGCCGCCCTCGATGACTTTGAGATGAGTCCCGGGCACATTGATATTGATCGGCTCGCGTCTGTCTGCTTCACCACCGGAAATAGGATGAGGCTCTAGATAGGGATCGTAGATCGTGAAGTCAGGACGTGTGCCGATCCACTTAGGCAAAATCAGATCACCTGCCTCCATGCTGTCGTCCCAGGGAATTTCAATATCCGTACTGGGCAGGTCCGGATTGATGGCGCCTTGCACCGCGTCCAGAGCGACGGGCGCCGCCAGGCGCGTGGCCTCACCGACGACATTAATGAACGCACCTCTTGAAGTCGTCTCGGTAGCGTCCGCATGAATCAGGCGGTAGGAAAACTTGGCCTGGGCTTGTGCCAACTGACGCACGTAGTGATTGGGAACGCTGATTTCGTAAATATGCGGTACGTTTTCGATGGTTTCCAACGGTGCATTGAATAAAACCGTCTCCCCTGCGGCAGTGGTGCCTGTCAACGTCACAGCGATCCGGTCGCCTTTGGTGAAATCATCCTTCAGGGATCCCAGAAGACTCTCCAGCGTCTCCTTGCCCATCGCCGCTTGAGACAACTTCAGCTTTTGCTTGCCCAATGTATTCTTGAGTTCGTCAACGGTCGTGCTGCGTGCCGCAGCCCAGATCTGAACGGTAACCGGCGCATCCTTCAACACGTCGAGGTCCAAAATGTTATCGACTGCTTCATCCACTATCGGGCCTGGCAGCCGAGAATTGCCCGTGTCCACAACGATGCGCTTTTCCGCCGCCCAGTCCTCTGACCTGTTCTGAACAATGTCGAACACTTCATAAGTCACGCCGAGGCCGTGGGCTCCGGAATCGGCAGCTTTCTCGATGGTCTCTTTATCAATCAGGATGTCGATACTGAAATCCTGCTGATTTCGGCGTGCCTCTTGGGCCGCGTTTGCTTCATCTTCAGTAACAAAATGGTCAACGAACACGCCGCCCCAGGAGAATTTGATATTGTCGCGCGCTGAGATATTCGGGTAAGCCCTGATCTTGACGAGCACTCCCGCTGCGGCCGCGTCTGCATCGACACCGTCGTCGATAATGGCTTGCGGCAGGTCGAAGTGAAGCTCCGAGTGGCCGGGCGCGTCGCCGTCCTGGTCTCGCCCGCCGGGTCTGTCGAGCTTGACCAGAATGTTCGTTTCGGCGGACGGATCATCCGTCTGCCCGAAGCGATTGACGATGTAGTGGAGCGTATGACGACCCGGCGTCAAACGCGCCGCGGGCAAGAAAGTCGTCACGCGTTGGTTGGCCTGACCGTCTCGAATGATCTCCGTCGACACGACGCTGGTCCGGTCCAACATCACCCTTACGCTGTCGCCCTGGTTCATCGCCGACCATGGCGAGATGTAGAGTTGCAGGCCGTACTGCGGAAATATGTCCATCGCAGCGGCGTGATTGATGCCCCATAACGTTTCCCCAGGCATTGCCGGAGGCTCCGGCAGCTGCTCTCTGGTTCGATCCGGAATTTCCAGCTCAATCAAGGCGTTGGGGCTCGAGGACTGAATCTGAGCGAAACAATCAGCCAATGCCGGCGATAAAAGCGAAATGAGCGGTGTGCAGGAGGCAAGGGAAGTTTTCTGCGTCTCGGCATCTTCGCGGTTCCAGAAATGAAGATGGGTGTGGTTATGGGTTGTCATCCACTTGACTCCTGTCGATTTTAGAAGGAGTCATTGGGCGCCGGATTCTGGAAGTTGACTACTGTCATACATGACAGGTTTAGCGTCCGCTCGTCCGGCTGTGTGACAAGTGCATGTACTCGCTAAAATCACAGCTCGGGTATGACTTGGTTGGTGGATTCTGAATTATTTTGGTATCTTGAATTGTTGGTCGGCTTATATTGATTCGGTCTAACACGTTTCCGATTTTATTCCGATAACAGGCATTTCGCTTTTTTAACTTGTTGATGAATATCTTTTTTCCTCTTTGCTGGGTTTTTTACGCATGCTTCTTGTATTTTTGTTTTCTTGTTTTTATTTGCGCAGAGTGATTTCCTAAGTAATGCTTTGCCTACATGGGCGCATAAGCGGGTTCTGGGAACGGGTTCAAGGAAAGGGCTATTTATGACTAAAATTTACGAAGTTGATCAAGTCAGTAGGATCGGTCCCGCAACGGGTCGGTACGTCGAATTGTATGATGATGATCTTTCGCTGGGGCAGGTGTCAGTCGATGACGACGGGAGCTGGACCAAAGCAGTCTCGAATCTTGCGTTGGGGACTCACACTTACACAGCAAAGGCGGCGAATGGGATGCCTTCTTCTGAGCCATGGGAAATCCAGGTGCAACAGGTGCAAGGCGATGGCGAGAATTTCGATGCAGTTCCAGACACTGTGCTTACGCGAGGGCAAAAAATTGATATGCCCTCGATGACGATAACGTTCTCCCAGGGGGACGGTCGGGTAGCTATCTTGCCGTTTGACTACGGAGATGCAAGTAATTTCCCTCCTCTGCCTGGACGAAGAGAGGGTAAAACGCTGCATATGAATCTTGACGCTATAGGTGAGGATCAGGTCGTCACTCTGGATTTTAATAGTAGTTATTCTAGATTGAGTTTTTGGAGTTCTTATGCTGACTATGAATCTTCAGCGACTTTTTATGGCGCAGATGGCTCGCGTTTGGGGGTGATTTCCCTGCCTGTTTCGGGATCGGAAGCGCGTCAGAGTACCTTCGCTGGAAGTAATATAAGAAGGGTTGTATTTCTGCCAAAGAATGGAGATTGGATTGTGCTAGATCATTTCCAATTCGAGTAGGTCGTTTACGATAAGAATCAACGCTTAGTCCGGCATTTGTTATCTGATCCGGTATGACTACTTGATGACGTCATACCGGATAAGCTCATCACTCATTTCACTTCCAGCTATGAACAGGCCAGCCCGCTTTTTCGGCCGCCTCGTGCAGCACCGGATCCGGGTTCACCGCATGCGGAAAGTCGACCTTCAACAGCAGCGGCAAATCATTGCGCGAATCCGAATAAAAACTCGCCCCTTCCAGGTTTTCGCCTTCCTGGTCCAGCCACGCCATCAAGCGGGTGATTTTGCCCTCGCGGTAGGTCAGCACGCCGGTGGTCTTGCCGCTATACACGCCGTGAGCGATCTCGAGATCGATGGCCAGCACTTCATCGACGCCGATGCGCTCGGCAATCGGCTTGACCAGATGCACCCCCGAGGCCGAGATGATCAGAATGCGATCACCTGCGGCGCGGTGTTCGGCGATGGCTTTGGTGGCGTCGCTGAAAATGATCGGCTCGATGTAGTCCTCCACCCAGGGGCCGACCAGAAAATCCACTTCTTCGGGCGTGCGTCCGATCATCGGGTCCAGGCTGAACGCCATGTAATCCTCCATGGCCAGTTCGCCCTTGCTGTAAGCCTCCATCAGTTCATGGTCTTTTTTCATGAACCACTCGGGATCGACCCAGCCCAGACGCCCCATCTGCTCGCTCCATAGACTGGAACAGTCACCGTGGATCAGGGTTTCGTCCAGATCGAAAATTGCTAAAGGCATTAAACCTGTCCTCTTTATCTATGCCATGCACGATCTCGGAAACTCGCGCCGCTGTCGGTATTACCTAGATCTCTGTAGGAGCTGCAGGAGGTTACGACAGTGGCGAATGCGGTGTGTCAGCCAAGCAGACGTCGGCAGGTAGAACGCGTTCGCCAGCAAGCCGGCTCCTACAGGGTTGGCGTCGAATTCATGCGACTTCACACAACGCCGACGATTCAATGTGCAGGGTGACCCGCTGGCCTTTCGGGTGCAAGTCGCTGGCCGAGCGGTTGAGCACATCGACCACCAGTTCCACGCCCCGGGCTTCGACGCGGTAGCGGATGACGTTACCCAGCAGGCTGTGGCTGCGCACTTCGCCTTCCAGCGAACCGGTCAGGCTCAATTGAATGGCCTCCGGTCTTATCGCCACGCGGCTGTTGATCGGGCGCTGCATCAGCCGGCTGGCGGCGTCGGCTTCCAGCAGGTTGTAGTTACCGATAAAGCCGGCGGCGAACGCATCGACTGGCGCGGTGTACAGGGTTTCGGCGTCACCGCTCTGCACGATCCGACCCTGATTCATCAGGAAAATGCGGTCGGACATGGTCAGCGCTTCCTCCTGGTCGTGGGTCACGAAAATGGTCGTCAAGCCCAGCTCTTGTTGAATCGCTCTGATTTGTTCGCGCAGGTGCTTGCGGATGCGCGCGTCCAGGGCTGACAGCGGCTCATCGAGCAGCAGCAGGCGAGGGCGGGTCACCAGTGAACGCGCCAGTGCCACGCGCTGACACTGGCCACCCGAGAGTTGATGCGGATAGCGCGCTGTGAACTCGTTCAGTTCCACCAGCTTCAGCACTTCGGCCACGCGCTGCTTCATTTCATCCGTGCTGACTTTCTGCATGCGCAGGCCAAAGGCGACGTTCTGCTCCACGTTCATGTTGGGAAACAGCGCATAGCTCTGGAAAACCATGCCAATGCCGCGCTTTTGTGGCGAGACCGGCACCAGGTCGTTGCCATCGAGGAAGATCTTGCCGCTGGTCACCGGCGTCAACCCTGCAATGCAGCGCAACAGGGTGGATTTGCCGCAACCGGACGGGCCGAGCAGGGTGACGAAT
>NZ_DASVUM010000060.1:0-6059 GCF_036387035.1 Pseudomonas sp.
GGTACGGAAGCTCAGTAATTTAGGCATCAAACATCCTGGGGCAATTGGTCGACTGAAAGTGGACCGGGGAAAACGCCGGTAAGTCTGCAACAAGCCTGCCATGGGATCAACGCAGAGTTTGCAACCGTGTGGATACATCCAGCGGATAAAAGCGCACGGGCCCCGCGTGCGCCGCCCTGGCCGGTGAATAGGGGTTGCCCCTGATCAGGCCGGCGCAGGGTCGGAAAGGTCGGCACACCCGGGCTGAACGCGACCAGTGGTCGGCCTCAGACTCTGTGTACCAAGCGCGTCAGACCTCGCCGTGCACCAACTTCACGCCGAGAAATTCCAGCGCCCGCCAGTAGCCGGGGTAGGTTTTGCCGACGCAGTCCGGGTCCTGAATCCGCACACCCGCCACCTTCAAGCCGGCCAACGCAAAACACATGGCGATGCGATGGTCCGAATGGGTGTTGATCAGCGCGTGGCTGTTGGTGCCCGCCAGCGTGGGGTCAGACGCGACCAGCAAATCGTCCCCCTCTACCGAGGCCAGCCCGGGCCGGACTTGATTGAGGCCATCGTGCAGCGCCTGAACACGGTCACATTCCTTGACCCGCAGGTTGGCCAGATCGACGAAGCGCACAGGCGTTTCGTTGAAGGCGGCCAGCACTGCCAGCGTAGGAATCGCGTCTTGCATCTGTGAGCCGTTGATGACTGCCGGCATCTTCGGAAACTGCGCTATCACTTCCATGGCCTTGGCGTCCGGCTGGGTGAACGCCTCCCCCGCCACACCCAGGTCGATCTTGCCGGCGGTCAATGCCTCGGCGGCCCAAAGGTACGTCGCCGCGGACGCATCGGGCTCAATCTGGTAATCGCAGGCGGTGTAACCCGTCGGTGCAACGCGCCACAACGCGTCATCCAGCGCCTCGACCTCTGCACCGAACGCACGCATGCAGGCGAGGGTCAGGTCGATGTAGCCGCGTGCGCCGATTTCCTTGCCGGTGAGCGCCACTTCGATCGGGGCGTCGCCACAGGCCGCCACCATCAACAGCGCAGAAACATACTGACTCGACAGCCCGCCATCGATCTCGAAGCGGGTGGCGCTGATCGAACCAGTCCCGTGCACCACCACCGGCGGACAGCCCGTGGCGCTTTCCGCGTTCAAGCCGCCTTTGCGCAGGGCCTCGAGCAACGGGCCGATCGGGCGTTTCTGCATGTAGTGATCGCCGTCCAGGGTCACGCTGCCGTTGACCGTGCACACCGCCGCGGTCAGAAAGCGCACCGCCGTCCCCGCATTGCCGAGAAACAGCGCGTCTTGTGGCGCCTCAAGATGGCCCGAGCCCGTGACGACGAAGCTGGTGTCGTCCGGTTCATCGATGGTCACACCCATTTGCCGCAGGGCGTTGGACATGTGCCGGGTGTCGTCGCTTTTCAGCGCGCCGCGCAAGTGACTGGTGCCCTTGGCGAGGGCGGCCAGCAGCAGCGCGCGATTGGTGATGGACTTCGAGCCGGGCGGCGACACATGCCCCGTCAGCGGTACGCCCGGCGGGATGACAGTGATGGTTTGGTTCATGCCCATGTTCAAGCTCTCCAGATTCGAAATCAGCACCGCTCAGCGCCGCATTAACGGCCGGTGATCATGGCATTTATCGCCGCGCTCTGCAGCATCCTGCGAGACCGGCGAAGCGCTTACCAAATCGCAGGCACAAAAAAAGCGATCCTGGGATCGCTTTCTCTGTCGCTTCGAGGAGTTCAAGGGCCTCGAAGCCATGTATGGCGCAGCGGACGGGACTCGAACCCGCGACCCCCGGCGTGACAGGCCGGTATTCTAACCGACTGAACTACCGCTGCTTGTCGCACAGACTTTCATCTGCTTAACGCTGTTGAAACCGACCCTTGGGCCTGCTCCGTGAAACACTGACTGAAAACCCTGGTTTTCAATCTCGAACCGGGAAGACCCGATTCGGAAAATATGGCGCAGCGGACGGGACTCGAACCCGCGACCCCCGGCGTGACAGGCCGGTATTCTAACCGACTGAACTACCGCTGCGCATTGCGTGGACTTGCGTCCTGCTGAATCTCAGTAACCTTCAGCGTTTAATCCTGCTCTGTAACACTCAACGATGGTGGGTGATGACGGGATCGAACCGCCGACCCTCTGCTTGTAAGGCAGATGCTCTCCCGGCTGAGCTAATCACCCTTGCTTCGCTGAGGCCGCGAAATTTACGCAGGTGACGAACCTAAGTCAATAGCCTGCTTGAAGTTTTTTTAAAAAAGCCTTTTTCAACGGCAAGCTCGAGGCTGCACACCAGGCACAAAAAAGCGAGCCCAAGGCTCGCTTTTCTGTTTATACACCGTGCTTACAACGCAGCCAGACCGCGCGCGAGATCCGCCTGCAGGTCAGCCACGTCTTCCAGCCCTACCGCGACGCGGATCAGGCTGTCACGAATGCCGGCCGCTTCACGCTCCTGTGGCGACAGTCGACCATGGGACGTGGTGCTCGGGTGCGTGATGGTGGTCTTGGTGTCGCCCAGGTTCGCGGTGATCGAAATCAACCGGGTGGCATCGATGAAGCGCCATGCGCCGTCCTTGCCGCCCTTGACCTCAAAGCTCACCACCGCGCCGAACGCCTTCTGCTGACGCTTGGCCAATGCGTGCTGCGGGTGACTCTCGAGACCGGAGTAATGCACCTTCTCGATGCCTTCCTGCTGTTCGAGCCACTGCGCCAGTTCGAGGGCGCTCTGGCAATGGGCACGCATGCGGATATTCAGCGTTTCCAGCCCCTTGAGGAACAGCCAGGCGTTGAAAGGACTCAGGCTCGGGCCTGCGGTGCGCAGGAAACCGACCACTTCTTTCATCAGCTCGCTGCGACCGACCACCACGCCGCCCATGGCACGGCCCTGGCCGTCGATGAACTTGGTCGCCGAGTGCACGATCACGTCGGCTCCCATGCGCAGCGGTTGCTGCAGGGCCGGCGTGCAGAAGCAGTTATCGACGACCAGCAGCGCGCCCTTGGCATGGGCGACCTGCGCCAGCGCATTGATGTCGACCAGCTCCGCCAACGGATTGGAAGGCGACTCAACGAACAGCAACTGGGTGTTTGGCTTGATCGCCGCGTCCCAGCCGGATACGTCGGCGAGGGGGACGTAATCGACCTCGACTCCGAAGCGTTTGAAGTACTTCTCGAACAGGCTGATGGTCGAACCGAACACGCTCTTGGACACCAGCACATGGTCGCCGGCGCTGCAAAAGCTCATCACCGTGGCGAGAATCGCCGACATGCCGGTGGACGTCGCAACCGCCTGCTCGCCGCCTTCCAGTGCGGCCATGCGCTCTTCGAACGAGGCCACGGTCGGGTTGGTGTAGCGGGAGTAGACGTTGCCCGGAATTTCTCCGGCGAAGGTCGCGGCCGCCTCGGCTGCCGTGCGGAACACATAGCTGGACGTGAAAAACAGTGGATCGCTGTGTTCGCGTTCCGGCGTGCGGTGCTGACCGGCACGAACCGCGAGGGTGTCAAAACCGACACCCTCCAGATCGCTGTCCAGTCGACCGGCATCCCATTCCTGAGTCATGCCGCCTGCTCCTTGTCTGGATTAGTTGTTGTACAGATCGATGATCGCGCTCACCGCCTGAGTCTTGACCTTGGAGGCGTCGTTGCGCGCCTGCTCGATCTTGTTCAGGTAATGCTCGTCAATGTCACCGGTCACGTACTTGCCGTCGAAGACCGAACAGTCAAAATTGTCGATCTTGATCTTTTTGCTGCCACTCACCGCCTCGATCAGGTCATTGAGCTCCTGATAGACCAGCCAGTCGGCACCGATGAGGTCGGCCACGTCCTGAGTGGAACGGTTGTGAGCGATCAGCTCGTGGGCACTCGGCATGTCGATGCCGTAGACGTTGGGAAAGCGCACGGCCGGGGCCGCGGAACAGAAATAGACATTCTTGGCGCCGGCTTCACGGGCCATCTGGATGATCTGCTTGCACGTGGTGCCGCGAACGATGGAGTCATCCACCAGCATCACGTTTTTGCCGCGGAATTCCAGTTCGATCGCATTGAGCTTCTGGCGCACGGATTTTTTCCGCGCGGCCTGGCCCGGCATGATGAAGGTACGGCCGATGTAGCGGTTCTTGACGAAGCCTTCGCGGAACTTCACACCCAGGTGGTTCGCCAGTTCCAGGGCCGCGGTGCGGCTGGTGTCCGGAATCGGGATGACCACGTCGATGTCATGATCAGGACGCTCGCGCAGGATCTTGTCGGCCAGCTTCTCGCCCATGCGCAGACGCGCCTTGTAGACCGAGATGCCGTCGATGATCGAATCCGGACGCGCCAGATAGACGTGTTCGAAGATGCACGGGGCGTATTTCGGGTTGGCGGCACACTGACGCGTGTGCAGCTTGCCGTCTTCGGTGATGTACACCGCTTCGCCCGGTGCCAGGTCGCGGATCAGGGTGAAACCGAGCACGTCCAGAGAGACGCTCTCGGACGCGATCATGTACTCGACGCCTTCGTCGGTGTGACGCTGACCGAAGACGATCGGGCGAATGGCGTCCGGGTCGCGGAAACCGACGATGCCGTAGCCGGTGATCATCGCCACGACGGCGTAACCGCCACGGCAGCGTTTATGCACGTCGGCGACGGCAGCGAAGATGTCTTCTTCGGTCGGCTGCAACTTGCCGCGCACGGCCAGTTCGTGGGCGAACACGTTGAGCAGCACTTCGGAGTCCGAGTTGGTGTTGACGTGGCGCAGGTCGGATTCGTAAATCTCCTTGGCCAGCTGCTCGACGTTGGTCAGGTTGCCGTTGTGCGCCAGGGTGATGCCGTAAGGCGAGTTGACGTAGAACGGCTGGGCTTCGGCTGAAGTCGAACTGCCCGCGGTGGGATAACGTACGTGCCCGATGCCCATGTGCCCGACCAGACGTTGCATATGGCGTTGGTGGAACACGTCACGCACCAGACCGTTGTCCTTGCGTAGAAACAACCGGCCGCCATGGCTGGTCACGATACCGGCAGCGTCCTGGCCGCGGTGCTGGAGGACGGTGAGCGCGTCATAAAGCGCCTGATTGACGTTCGACTTGCCGACGATACCGACGATGCCACACATGCGACACAACCCCTACTTAGTGGAACTGGATTTACCGAACACTTCCGGCGGCGTTGTAGGCGGCAGGAGGTGATCCTTGAACGGGATGTCAACAGGTACGCTGACTCCGCTGGCGAGCCACTTGCTGGACATCCCGAGAATCAGGTTTTTCGACCAGTCAGCGACCATGACAAATTGCGGGAGCAGCCTTGATTGCTGCCACCATTGATCCTGTTGCACCGGGCCCAGGCTCAACAGCCCGACCGCGACGACAACCAGCAAGGCTCCGCGCGCCGCGCCGAAGACCATGCCCAGAAAACGATCGGTCCCGGACAGGCCGGTGACGCGAATCAGTTCTCCAATCAGAAAGTTGACCATGGCGCCTACTAACAGCGTGGCGACGAAAAGAATGGTGCAGCCCGCAATCACGCGCGCCGAGGGTGCTTCGATGTAGTTGACCAGATACTGGGCCAGCGATCCGCCAAACATCCAGGCGACGGCACCTGCGATGATCCAGGTCAGCAAGGACAATGCTTCTTTGACGAAGCCGCGCTTGAGACTGATCAAAGCGGAGATGGCGACAATTGCAATGATCGCCCAGTCAACCGGAGTAAATGACACGTCGCAGCCTACAGACTGATAAGGCGGCGGATTTTAGCAGAGCCCTCGCCTGCCGGTAAGCAGCGATTGTCCATGAATGGCAATTAAGGCGAACTATTGGACTTTGTTTAGGGTAAGGGTGAGTTAAACCCGAAATCGAGGATGTTAGATCCGTCCCCTTCCCGGCTAAAGCCGGTCCTACAAGGGTGTAGTGGTCAACTAATTCCGGACACCTCGATAGGTGGTTTTGATGCCATCGTTCGTTCGTAGACGGTCGGTGGCAGGTACCCCAGTTTCGAGTGCAGCCGCTTGTTGTTGTAATACCCAACGATGTATTGGGTGATGTCGCGTATCGCTTCGCCATGATTGGCGTAACTGCGCCGCCATACCCGCTCCATTTTC
>NZ_DASVUM010000061.1:0-44796 GCF_036387035.1 Pseudomonas sp.
GTGCCCCATAGCCCGAGGAAAATTGCCATGCCATAGTCGCCTCTCCAGGCCAGCCACGCCGTGGCCGGTATCCAGATCAGCGGCGGGCCCATGGGCACCAGACTCAGCAGGAAAGTGCCAATGCCCAGCACCAATGCGCCCGGCACGCCCGCAATCAAGAAGCCGATCAACGCCAGCACGGCCTGCGCCGCTGCCGTGCCGATCACGCCGTTGACCACCCGCTGCACCGTACCGGCCACCAGATCGAGGTAATACTGCGCGCGGTCGCCAATCAGTCGTTCCAGAAGGCTCAGCACGAACGCCGCCACGCGGGGCCCGTCGCGGTAAAAAAAGAACACGAAGACGATGCTGAGGGTCAGTTCCAGAATGCCGCCACCGATCTGCGCGCTCCGCGCCAGCAGCCAGTTGCCCACCTGCCCGAGGTACGGCCTGACGCTGACCAGCAGTGCAGCGCCCTGCTGATCGATGGTGTTCCAGTAACCCACCAGTCGCCCACCCACCATCGGAATCCCCGCCAGCCAGGTGGGTGGGTCCGGCAGGCCATCCACTTGCACGTCCTTGACGAACGCCGTTGCGTCACGCACGTGATCCGCCAGATTGAAGCCCAGCCACACCAGCGGTGCGAGTACCAGCACCATCCAGCCGAGCGTCAGAATCGCCGCCGCCAGGGATTCGCGTCCCTTGAGCGCGCGGGTCAACAGGCGCATCAGCGGCCAACTGGCAAAGGCCAGCACTGCGCCCCAGAACAGCGCCGACCAGAACGGCGCCATGACCCACAGGCAAGCGCCGAGCAGCGCGAGCAGAAGAATCTGCACCAACAGGCGGTCGTTATTGAACATCGGTCATTCCGCCAAAAGTGGGTTCGGGTCCATTGAGCATACCGGCGAATACCGCAGCCCGCCTCATCCTGCATCCAGGCCAGCGTTGAGACGGGGTTGAGCCCGCCTCAGCGAATGAGTTCGAGCGTCAGCCCCGGATTTTTGCGGTCGCCGGCTTCCAGCCGCGCCGCGCGCACGCCTTTTGCCACGAGCGCCTGACGCCAGGCCTCGCGCTGATCCCCGGACAGCGTGACACGCAAGGTGCTGTCCAGATTCAGGCCACGGGACAGCAAGGTGATCCAGGGCTCCTGGGGTTCTGAAGTCAGCATCGGCAGCTCCAGCTCGCCGGTGCTTTTCAGCTCGCGCAACAGGGTCGCGGAGGTTGGCAGCAGCTCCCCAAGGGGCGTGCCGGACTGAAATTGCTCGACATGCAGGAACGCCCGGCGGTTGCCACGGGTGATGCCATACAACGCCACAAGGGTATTGTCAGCCGGGGCGGCCAGGCGCAGCAGCAGGTAGGATTGGCCATTGTCGGCGCCATACAGCTTGGCGTTGCCAAACACCTCATTGGCCCAGAGGCTGCTTTCGCCGCAATCGCGCGCCTGACACCAGAACAGTAACTGCGCGCCCTGCTGCTGCAAGGCTTCACGGGCGGCTGTAAACGCCTCATCGGCGCTGTGTTCGACCGGCAGTTGGTAGGTTATGCCCGTGACAATGCCACGCCCGGACACTTGCCCGTCAAAACGCAACTGGCCGCTGATCTTGCGGATCGATCCTAGAGGGTAGATGCGTTCAAGCTCAACGGCAGGCCGATAATCGACGATTTCAGCGTCTGCCAGTCGCGGCAGGTTGGGCAGATCCTGACTGCCAGGCACATCGGCCGCATGGGCAACGGCGGCGAGGCCGGTCAGCAGCAGCGACAGCGTGAGCGCTTGGGTGAACGTCTTGGGTGCACTCATGACAGGGCAGTCGGCGAGGCGGTCAGTAAAGCGGCAGGCAACGCAACGCGCGGGCAAAACAACGCCGCGACAACGCGCGGCGGGCCTGACAATAAAACGGTGCGGCGTGGGCAGTGGTCCATCGTGCAGTCTCCTGTTTCAACTGCGCCAGCCTCGGCAGTTGCAGGCTGCAAGTCAAGGAACGGCGAAGAAGCGATTGAAACAGTCTGCAACAGAGCCCGCACCCGCTTCGTCGTTCAGGTGCAAGTGATGCCCGCCCGGCAAGGACGTCACCGTAAAAGGAACAGTGGCGAGGAGTTCACGGTTTTGCGCGAGCATCCCCTCCTCGGCCACGATCAACTGCGCAGGGCAGCGCACCGCCGTCACGAAAGACAGCGCCTGCGCACGCGTCAGCCGAATCGCCGACGGCAAGGTCAACCGGCTGTCGCTGCGCCAGGTGTAGCCGCCGGGCACCGGCATCAGGCCTCGCTGCGCCAACAGCTCGGCGGCTTCGCGACTGACCGCGACCATGCCTTTCATCCGGGCCTCTACCGCCCGATCCATATCCGGGTATACCGGCTTGCGCTTGTCCTGTTGCGTCAATTGCGCCTGCAGTGCCGCGCCCATGCGCTCGGCCACTGACTCCGGCTCGCCCAGCGGCGGAATCAGGCCGTCGATCAGGGCCAGACGACTGACGCGCTGCGGGACCGCCGCCGCCACGATGACCGAGATGATCGCGCCCAGCGAATGGCCCAGCAGGGAGAACCGCTCCCAGCCCATTTGCCCGGCCACTTGCAACACGTCGTGGGCGTAGTCGGGCAAGCCATAGGCCGAACCCGGCGGGCGGTGATCGGAATGGCCGTGCCCGGCCAAATCCAGCGCCAGGATCCGCAGCCCTTCGAGCCGGGGCGCCAGGCGCGCGAAGCTGTTGGCATTGTCCAGCCAGCCATGCAGGGCGATTACCGGAATGCCATCGTGCGGACCGAACAGGTGGGCCGCCAGCTCGATATGCGGCAGACTCAGGCGGATTTCCTCCACTGAGCAGGTCATGCGCGGGCCCGTTGCGCTGCGTCTGCCGTTGCCGTGCCGGCATTGGCAGCCCAGCGTGAGAACAGCGCTCTGAGCATGTGGGCGGTGTCCTCGGGATGTTCGAGCGGGAACATGTGCCCTCCGGGCACGGAAAGGTACTCGCCTTCGCGCATGCTTTTGACCGACAGCGCATGGTGGCGACGCACCACATCGCTGCTTTCGCCGCGCACCATCGCCAGGGGAACCCGCAGCTGGCGCGCCAGCCCGGGACTGGTATGGGGCACGCTGCGGTAGATACTGATTTCAGTGGCCGGATCGAAGCGCAAGCGCAACCCTTCCCCATCAGCTTGCAGCCCATGACTCAAGTAGGCCTCGAAGCACTCGGGATCAAAACGCCGGAACAGCGACTTGCCGGAAAAGTAATCGCGCGCCGCCTCAACGCTGCTGAACACCTCGCGGCGTCCCAACGTCCGGCCAGCGGGTGTAATGCGATCGATGAAGCCGAACCGTTTGGCCGCACGGATCACCCACTGATCGACGCGCGTCAGCACCGGTGAGTCGAGCATGACAACGCCCCGGTACAACTCCGGGTGACGCAACGCCGCATGATAATGCAGCACGCCGCCCAGGGAATGGCCAACGCCCCACACCGGTTGGGGCTGCTCACGCAGATGATGGATCAGCTCGTCCACCAGCTCCGGCCAGTTATCGGTCACGGGAAACCGCGGGTTATGGGCATGCTGCTCCAGATGCCGGATCTCGAACTCAGGCCCGAGGGCGGCAAACAGCTTGCCGTACGTTCCGGAAGGGAAGCCGTTGGCGTGAGCGAAGAACAGGAGTTGGGTCATGCCGAGGCATCCAGAGCAACCAGAATATGCCGCGATTGTGCGCACCGCCCGCCAGCGCGGCAATGACCGGAACTGCCATCAATGAGGCCACTCCGGTCATTGGAGGTTTTATCTGGCTGAGTGGGAGCGATCAGGTGTCACACCGCGAGAATTCTGTTGCAACATCCGGCCTCTTCCCGGCTAAAGCCGGTCCCACAAAAGGCAATGCGCGCAGCCAGTGGGACCGGCTTTAGCCGGGAAGCCCTTGATCTGCTTTTGATCCTCATCCAGAGGAAGCAGAGACACCACAAGTCGCGACTTGGGTGCAGGGTGACCGAGGCGAAACCGTTCTGCCGTGAGCCAGAACAAAGAACGAACTACCGCTGCGGCGGCTGCTCGCCATGGGGCACGACCGCGACCGTCAGCCGGGAAATACAGCAGGCTTTCCCGTCCTCGTTGGTCAGGCGGATATCCCACACGTGAGTCGTGCGCCCGATGTGCACCGGGTGCGCCACCGCCGTCACTCGCCCGCTGCGCACCCCGCGCAAATGGTTGGCGTTGACTTCGATGCCCACGCAAAAAAACCGATCGGTATCTATTACCAGGTAGCTCGCGGTAGAGCCCACCGTTTCCGCCAGCACCACCGACGCGCCGCCGTGCAAAAGGCCGTACGGCTGATGAGTGCGCTCATCCACCGCCATGCTCGCCGTCAGAGACTGCTCGTCGACCGCCTCAAAACGAATATCCAGCACCTCACCGATGGTGTTCTTCTGCTTTGCGTTCAGTGCTTCAAGATCCGGGGGGCTACGCCATACAGTCATGGTTCTTCCTTGTTATTCGAGGGTTGCGGTACGTCTCACGTGCGGCAGCGCGGCACCTGGAACAGCGCGCGGCGCCGCATCATTCTGCGTGGCGAACATCCATCAATTGCATGGCACCGGCAAGGGGCAAATCCGCCTCAAGCCGAGCGAGACTGGCGGTGTGCATCGGTTGCGCCTGTTGCACCGACCCATGCACCGCCAGGCCAATCAACGCACCCACCAGCGGCTGATGGCTGACCAGCAAGACATCCTCCACGCTGTACGCATCCAGTTGATCAAGCACCGTGTGCGGGTGACTGTCCGGGGTCAGCCACGGCACCGTCTCGATGGCATCGGTGAACCCAAGGGCCTGTCGGACGAGTTCGGCGGTCTGCTGAGCGCGCACATACGGACTGGCGATGATCCGCGTCAGTGGCTGCCCCATCAAATGAGCGGCGCTGCGCAAGACCTCTTCTCGCCCCTTGGCGGTGAGCTCCCGCTCGGCGTCCGTGCGGGCCTGAGGCCGGGCTTCGCCATGGCGCAGAATCCAGACGTTCACGGTTTGGGCTCCTGATCGGCCGCAGGAGGGATTTCCGCGGTAGACGGCGTTGTGTCAGGCACCGGAGGAGCCTTGGCAGGTGCCGGTTGCGGCGTGGCAGGCACAGGCTGCGGCGTTGCAGCCGCCGGATGCGGCGTGACGACAACGACGTGAGGCGCCTCGCCCTCAGGTGCCCGCGGCGTCGGCCAGTCGGCAAACGGCCAGGGCTTCTGATCGGTGTTGAAGGTACCGAAGCGGCCAATCTGTGCGAGGTACTGGCTCAGGCTGTCGCCGAACGACATCACGCTCAGGCTCGGCGCACCATAGAATAGGCGGTAGACCAGCTGCACCAGGACGACCGCAGCCAGAACCACTTCCGCCACTTGCCAGACCAGTACAAACAGCACCATCCATAGGATGCGCAGCAGGATCGATTCGTGTTGCTTGAGTTTTGATTCGTTCAAGAGCTTCTCCGTGAGGGATCAGTTGAAACCACTGGTTGAAATGAAATCGACATCGGTCTTGGGCTCGGCGCGCATCAGCAGTTCGATGACCTGCTCCAGCGTGCGTCCCTCGAACAGGATGGCGTGGAGCCCGGCAACCAGCGGCATGTAGACCTGCAATTCTTGCGCCTTGGCCTTGAGCACCTTCAGCGTATTGACGCCCTCCGCGACCTCGCCCAGCCGGGTAACCGCCTCGTCCAGGCTAAGGCCCTGCCCCAGGGCAAAGCCGACCTGGTAATTACGGCTCTTGGGTGATGAACAGGTCACGATCAGGTCGCCGACCCCGGCCAGGCCCAGGAAGGTCATCGGGTTGGCGCCCTGGCTGACCGCGAAACGGGTCATTTCGGCCAGCGCGCGGGTGATCAGCATGCTTTTGGTGTTCTCGCCCATGTTCAGCGCCACTGCCATGCCGGCAATGATGGCGTAGACGTTTTTCAGCGCCCCGCCCAGCTCGACGCCAAAACGGTCGGCGCTGGCGTACACGCGGAAAGTACGGCCGTGCAAGGCAGTCTGGACCTGCTGGCAGAGGTCCTCGTCTTCACTGGCGACCACCGTGGCGGTCAGGGCGTGCTCGGCAATCTCGCGCGCCAGATTGGGGCCGGACAACACGCCGATTCGCGCAGCGGGTGCGATGTCCTCAAGGATCTCGCTCATGAGCTTGAAGGTGTCGGCCTCGATGCCCTTGGTCAGGCTGACCAGCATCTTGCCGGCGAGCAGGTCGACGTGCGGCGTGAGCACGCCGCGCAGCGCACTGGAAGGCAACGCCACGAACACCAGCTGGCTGTCGCGCAAGGTGGCGTGCAGATCGGTGACCGCCTCGACGCCGTCGAGCACCTTGATCCCCTTTAGGTAGCGCGGGTTTTCGCGATTGACGCGAATCGCCTCGGCCTGCTCCGGGTCGCGCATCCACTGCGTCACCCGGTGACCGTTGCCGGCCAACAGATTGGCCACCGCTGTCCCGAAGCTGCCGCCGCCAAGGACCGCTATTGGTTGCTGCTGGGTCATAAAACAATCCATTAAGGGCCATGACATCTGGCGATGCGGGCATTATACGGAGCGCCGTGCTCGCGGCCAGAGCGAAAAGGTGCCCCCACGAACTTCTAGCCGATCCCCCACTCATGGCGAGGAAATTGCCCACAGCTCAGTTAAGATGCGCTCCCCAGATGAAAATTCCGCAGCGACGCCGATGAGCTATCGTCAGGTCGCTCCCGAAGAGGTCCGTCACATGACACCATTCGCCTGCTTTTCGCGCCCTCTCAGGCTTCGCCATGCCTGAGGATCGACAAATCCTGCGAGTCCGGACCACCGGAGCCGCCTCGTGACGGCCCAGCGCAGCTGGAACATCAGCACCCGCACGCAGATCCTCAGCCTGGGCCCGGCCTTGTTGCTGACCCTGCTGCTGATCAGCTTCTTTACTGTGGTGCGAATTCAGGACCTGCGACAGGAGCTCAATCACACCGGGCAACTGATCGCCAACCAACTGGCGCCGGCGTCGGAGTACGGCGTGATCGTGGGCAACAGGGCCGTCCTGGAAAACCTCATGAAGGCCACGATGAACACGCCCCATGTGCGTTTTCTCGAGGTCCGTGACAGCGCTGGCAACGTGCTGGTGCATGTCGAGCCCGCCGAAAGACCGGGCCGCTCGCGGCAGATGGAAGTGTTCCAGGCGCCCATTCGCTTGCAGCCGGACAAATCCGCGCAGTGGTTTGCAGGCGCCAACGAGGCAAGTCTGGAGGATGACCCCAGCGTGCCCGTCGAGGGCTATCTGGGACGCGTGCTGGTGGGCATGTCCAGCGATGCGTTCAATCAGCGCGAGCAGGAGATACTGCTCAAAGCCGGTGTGTTGGCGCTGTTCGCTCTGCTGTTTACTTACATGCTGGCAAGGCGTTTGTCGTTAAGCCTGTCCCAGCCTATCAGCGCCATGAGCGCAGCGGTAAAGGCCATCCAGCAAGGTGATTATTCTGCTCCGCTGCCCGTTGCCGATGATGCCGAGTTGGGCGATCTGGCGCGGCACATCAACAACCTCGCCCTGGGTCTGGAGAAGGCCAGCCGTGAGCAGAAGCAGGCGATGGACGCGCTCATCCGCACCCGCGAAGAAGCCGAACGCGCGAACAGCGCGAAGTCTGAATTCCTGGCGATGATGAGCCACGAGCTGCGCACGCCCATGAACGGCGTGCTGGGCATGCTGCAGCTGATGGAAACCACGAGGATGACCGACGAGCAGGCCGAGTACGCCGCGCTGGCCATGGAATCCACCGAACACCTGCTGCGGGTGATCAACGACATTCTGGACTTTTCGCGCTTCGAACGCGATGCGCTGGAACTGGAGAGCATTTCATTCAATCTGGCCGACCTGATCAGCACCTCGGTACAGGCCTTTTCCCACAACGCTCAACAGCGCGGTCTGGCATTGGAACTGGACTTGCCGCCCGCAATGGAAGCGCTACAGGTCAAGGGCGACCCCACGCGAATCCGCCAGATACTGGTGAACCTGATCGGCAACGCGCTCAAGTTCACGGAATTCGGCAGCGTGCGCGTCGAAGCAGCGTTCACCGCTGCTGACCCGCAGCACATTCTGTTTACCTGCGCCGTTCGCGACAGCGGCATCGGGATTTCTCCGGACCTGCTGGAATCAATGTTCGATGCGTTTCAGCAAGCGGACAACTCCATCTCCCGTCGCTATGGTGGCACCGGTTTGGGTCTGCCCATTGCGCGCAATCTGGCCGAGCGCATGGGCGGATCGCTGCAGGCGCAGAGCAGCGAGGGGCTCGGGTCTGTGTTTCAGCTGCAAATCCCCCTGCAGCGGGTGCAAAGGCCTGTGATCACGCCTGCCGCCGGCACCGTGGGCGAATTGCCGCAAAGCCGCGACGCCTGTGTGCTGCTGGTCGAGGACAATCCGGTGAACCGCACGGTGGTCGACGCGATGCTGCGCAGCCTCGGCTTGCAAGTGAGTGTGGCGGCCGACGGCCTGGAAGCGGTGAACATGGCCAGCCGGGAAACCTTCGCGCTGATTCTGATGGATTGCCGACTGCCGGTCATGGACGGCTATGAAGCCACCCGCCGTATCCGCCTGCTTCCAGGACTGGCGACGTTACCGATTATTGCCCTGACCGCCAACGCCCAGCACGGCGACCGGGAAATCTGTCTGCAGGCCGGAATGAACGATTATCTGGCCAAGCCGTTCAAACGTGCTGATTTACAGCAGGTTTTACAACGTTGGCTGACCATTAAGGCATCTGCGACTGGCGGTAAATGATAAATTGCGGCAGTCTTGTGTGCCGATTCGACCCGTGCCAACGCGCGGACGAAAAATTTCAGTGCACAGGTGTACATTCATTTCACCCGTGCTGTGACTTTCACTACAACGCAATAGTCTATGAGTAGGCTGCCAGCAGAGGGATGACCCGCTGGCCAGATTGGGTAAGTAACGCCACACCCTGCCGCACAGGATTATCGAGGAGCTCGCATGACCAAACAAAACGCCTTTACCCGGGAAGATCTGCTGCGCTGCAGTCGCGGCGAGCTGTTCGGCCCGGGTAATGCGCAATTGCCCGCCCCCAACATGCTGATGGTTGATCGCATCACCCTGATCAGCGAAGAAGGCGGCAAGTTCGGCAAAGGTGAATTGGTCGCCGAACTCGATATCAATCCCGACCTGTGGTTCTTCGCCTGTCACTTCGAAGGTGACCCGGTGATGCCAGGCTGCCTGGGCCTCGACGCCATGTGGCAGCTGGTCGGCTTCTTCCTCGGCTGGCAAGGCCTGCCGGGCCGCGGTCGCGCACTGGGCTCGGGCGAAGTGAAGTTCTTCGGCCAGGTTCTGCCGACCGCCAAGAAAGTCACCTACAACATTCACATCAAGCGCGTCCTCAAAGGCAAGCTGAATCTGGCCATCGCCGATGGTTCGGTCAGCGTGGACGGGCGTGAAATCTATACCGCTGAAGGCCTGCGTGTCGGCGTCTTCACTTCCACTG
Organism: Pseudomonas sp.; assembly: GCF_036387035.1. GTDB lineage: Bacteria > Pseudomonadota > Gammaproteobacteria > Pseudomonadales > Pseudomonadaceae > Aquipseudomonas. Next base: position 9,425 of record NZ_DASVUM010000061.1, read on the forward strand.
AAAATTTCTAAGGGTATTCGCATGCGCCGCGTCGTTATCACTGGTCTGGGCATTGTTTCCTGCTTGGGCAATGACAAAGACACCGTCTCCGCCAACTTGCGTGCAAGTCGCCCTGGCATCCGTTTCAATCCGGAATATGCCGAAATGGGTCTGCGCAGCCAGGTGTCGGGCTCCATTGACCTTAATCTCGAAGAACTGATCGATCGCAAGATCTTCCGCTTCGTGGGCCACGCTGCTGCGTATGCCTACCTGGCGATGAAAGACGCCGTGACCGACTCCGGTCTGACCGAGGAGCAAGTCTCCAACCCGCGTACCGGTCTGATTGCCGGCTCCGGTGGCGCATCCACGCTGAACCAGATGGAAGCGCTGGATATCCTGCGCGAGAAAGGCGTCAAGCGCGTTGGTCCTTACCGCGTGACCCGCACCATGAGCAGCACGGTATCGGCATGCCTGGCGACGCCCTTCAAGATCAAGGGACTGAACTATTCCATCGCTTCTGCCTGCGCCACCAGTGCTCACTGCATCGGTACCGCCATGGAACAGATTCAGATGGGCAAGCAGGACATCGTGTTTGCCGGCGGTGGCGAAGAGGAGCACTGGAGCCAGTCGTTCCTGTTCGACGCCATGGGCGCGCTGTCCAGCAAACGCAACGAAACGCCAGAACAAGCTTCCCGCGCCTACGACGCTGACCGTGACGGCTTCGTCATCGCTGGCGGCGGCGGCATGGTAGTGGTCGAGGAGCTGGAACACGCCCTGGCCCGTGGTGCCAAGATCTACGCCGAACTGGTGGGCTACGGTGCCACCTCCGACGGCTACGACATGGTTGCCCCGAGCGGCGAAGGCGCGATCCGCTGCATGCAGCAGGCGCTGTCGACCGTTGACGGCACCATCGACTACCTGAACACCCACGGTACTTCCACTCCGGTTGGCGATGCCAAGGAAATGGAAGGCGTGCGTGAAGTGTTCGGCGACAAGGCACCGGCCATCAGCTCCACCAAGAGCCTGTCGGGTCACTCCCTGGGCGCCGCCGGCGTTCACGAAGCGATCTATTGCATGCTCATGATGGAAGGCAACTTCATGGCCGGTTCGGCGAACATCGACGAGCTGGACCCTGCGGTAGCCGATATGCCGATCCTGACCAAGACCCGCGAAAACACCGAGCTGAACCTGGTGATGAGCAACAGCTTTGGCTTTGGCGGCACCAACGCCACGCTGGTGATGAAGCGCTGGACTGGCAAGTAATCACGTCAGTCGCAGACTAAAAAAAGGCGCCCTGCGGGGCCCTTTTTTTATGCCTGCGAAACACGTTCAGCGGGAACTGCCGTTAGTGGGACATGCCCTCTGTGGGACCGGCTTAACCCACGCAGCAGTGGGGCCTGTTTAAGCCCCTAAGCCAGTGAGACCCGCTTTCGCCGGGAAAGCATCGAAGCTCAAACAGAGAACGCTGCCACCAGCCCGTTCAGATCCGTGGCCAGTCGCGACAGCTCGTGGCTGGCGGCGCTGGTCTGGTTCGCGCCTGCCGAGCTTTGCAGGGAGATGTCACGAATGTTGGTGAGGTTGCGGTCCACCTCGCGCGCCACTTGCGCCTGCTCCTCCGACGCACTGGCAATGACGACGTTGCGCTCGGTGATCAATGTGATGGCCGCCGCGATGTCATCCAGCGCAACACCTGCCGACTGCGCCAGCTCGAGGGTCGTCTGGGCCCGGCTGTTGCTGCCTTGCATGGCGGCCACGGCCTGATCGGTGCCCTGACGGATGTCGCCCACCAGTTGCTCGATTTCCTGGGTTGACGACTGGGTGCGATGCGCCAGTGCGCGAACCTCATCCGCCACCACGGCAAAACCACGTCCCGCCTCCCCGGCCCGCGCCGCTTCAATCGCCGCGTTCAACGCGAGCAGATTGGTTTGCTCGGCAACGGAGCGGATCACGTCCAGCACCTTGGTGATGCCGTACACCTTTTGAGCGAGGGTTTGCACCTGATCGCCAGCATCAGTGACGTCTTCGGCCAGATGGGCGATGGACGCCACCGTCTGCTGGACCTGCTTACGGCCGTGCTGGGCAATCCGGTCGGACTCACCGGAAGCCTGGGACGTCGCCACGGCGTTGCGCGCGACCTCCTCGACGGCTGCCGTCATCTCGTTGACCGCCGTTGCCGCCTGATCAATCTCCAGGCTCTGCTGATGCAGGCCGCGCGTCGCGTCTTCAGTGACCGTGCTCAGCTCCTCCGATGCAGACGCCAGCTGATTCGAAGAATCGGCGATGCGCATGATCGTGCGGCGCAGACTCTGCTGCATGGTCTTCAGGGCCTCCAGCAAACGCGCCGGCTCGTCACGGCCCTGCACGACGATCTCGGTGGTGAGATCACCGGCCGCCACCATTTGGGCGATCCCCAACGCCTGTGCGATGGGTCTGACGATGCTGCGGGTCAGGCCCCAGGCCAGCACCAGAGTAATGAGCGCCGTCAGTACCATCATCCCGGCAACCCAGCCCACCGCACTGGAGAACACCGATTTCGCCCGGTCACTGGCGTCTATCGCTCCCGCCTTGTTCAGTGCTACCAATTCAGTCAGCGCAACCGTCATCTTGTCGGCGAACTGGTTCATTTCGCCATTGACCAGCTGCATGGCGTCCTCAATCTGATTCGCGCCGGACAGCTCCATCACGCGGCTCTGTCGCTGGTAATAGCCCTGCTGAGCGGCGGTAAACGTCTCGTACACCTCGCGTTCGCGCGGTGACCCGATCAAGGCGGCATAGTTTTGCTGGGTGGTCTGCAAACCTGCCTTGAGCTGGTCGACTTTGGCCGCGTTGTCGCGCAGCGCGTCCGGGTTGCGGTTGAGCATAAGACGCAACGTGAGCGTGCGGATGCGCATGAGGTCTTGCCCGACGGTGCCAAGCTCCATCACGCTGGGCAGCCATTTGCTTTCGACGTGGTCCGACTGGGCGCGCATGCTTGCCATCTGCATCAGCGCAAAGGCCCCAAGGGCGAAAACCAGCAAGGCCAGCACGCCGAAACCGATGGCTGCCCGGGGCGCGATGTTCATGTTTCTGACGGTCATACCCGATTCCTTCCCAAGACACTGCTATGGAAACAGCAGTTGCGTGTGATGTCGGCTTTCAGATGACGTTCTGTAGGACAATTCCCATAGCGCTGCCGACGAATCGTTACAGAGTGTGTAGCACCGCCGTTCCAGCCAAGTGCCCGACTGATCTATACCCTGTGTGTCATGCCCACCGAGAGCGCCATTATGCTAACCATCACTCCCCGCGCTGAAGACGTCGAAGGCCAACCGATCCTGCGCCCCTTGCCCGCTGCACAATGCCGGAGCGTGGGCCCGTTCGTGTTTTTCGACCACATGCTCGAGATGCAATATGCCCCCGGCACCGGCATGGACATCCGCCAACATCCACACATCGGGCTTTCCACCCTGACCTACCTGTTTGAAGGCGAAATCCGCCACAAGGACAGCCTGGGCAGCGATCAGTTGGTCAGGCCCGGCGAAGTCAGCTGGATGACCGCCGGCCGCGCCATCGCTCACATCGAGCGCACCCCGGATTCTTTGCAGGCCAGCGGCTCACGCCTGCACGGGTTGCAAGTCTGGCTGGCCTCGCCCACGTCTCATGAGCAGGACGACGGGCATTACAGCCATCACGCCGCCGACACATTGCCGGTCAGTGACGGCATGGGCATTCGGATACGCCTGATCGCGGGGGAAGGCTTTTGCCTGAAATCACCGGTGCCGGTGCTGTCGCCCACGCTTTACGCCGAGCTGAACCTGCAGACCGCCACGACGCTGCGTGTGCCGGCCGAGCATGAACAGCGCGCGCTCTACGTCATTGACGGCGAACTGCTGCTGGATGGGCAGCCGGTGCGGCCGCGAAGTCTGGTGGTGCTGGATACTGGCAGCGAGCCGACGCTCTGCGCGCAAAGCGAGTGCCATGCCGTACTGATTGGCGGGGCGCCACTGGATGGGCCAAGACGGATGAGCTGGAATTTTGTGGCCAGCGATCCGGCACTGATCGAGCAGGCCAGGGCAAAATGGGCCGCGGGCGACTGGCCGACCGTGCCGGGGGAAGTGGAGCGCATCGAATGGCCGGTGAGCAGTAAGCTCAGGCGCTGATGGCCCAAGCCCCACATCATCTTTTCGTCGCGGTGACGCGTGGGGCCTGGTGAAATTCACATCAGCCCGCAAACACCTCGTCCAGCAGGTTGTGCATCGAGGTAAACGCGCGCTTGGACACGGTCGGGTTGTACATCTGCACGCCCGGGTTGTTCGCGTGCGGGTCGGTGAAGGAGTGGTACGCCCCGCCGTAGCTCAGCAGTTGCCAATCGACATTGGCCGCATTCATTTCGGCTTCGAACGCCGGCAGTTGCTCTTTCGGCACCAGGGGATCGGACGCGCCGTGCATCACCAGGACCTTGCCCTTGATGTTCTTGGCATCTGCCGGGTTCGGCGTGTCCAGCGTGCCATGGAAGGAAACCGCAGCCTTGAGCGGCGCACCGGTGCGCGCCAGTTCCAGGGCGCAGCAACCGCCGAAGCAAAAGCCAAACACCGCCAGCCGGGATGTATCGACGGCGGCGTGAGCCTGTGCGGTCAGTTGGTCCAGCGCCGCCTTCATGCGGGTGTTCAACAGCACGCGATCGTTCTTCAACGGCATCATGGCAGCCGCCGCTTCATCGCCATTGGCGGGGCGCACGTGCTGACCATACAGATCCGCCAGCAACACCACATAGCCCTTGCTCGCCACGTCCCTGGCAATCTGCTCGGCGTCTTCGCTGACGCCCATCCAGTTCGGCGCCATCACCAGGCCCGGTGCGGCCTGAGCACCCTCGCCAAAGGCCAGACGACTCTCGTAGCTGACGCCGTCGATCTCATACACGACGGACTGCACAGTGACATTGCTCATAGCGAACTCCTGCTGATAAGGATGGAGGGACATTAAATGACAAAACCCGCCGAAGCGGGTTCTGCCCTGACGCAAATGTTAAACCGAGAGCTCGACCAACAACTTGTTCAAACGGCGCACGTAGGCAGCCGGATCTTTCAAGCTATCGCCGGCAGCCAGCGCGGCCTGGTCGAACAGGATGTGCGACAGATCGCCGAAACGGTCTTCACTCTGCTCGTTGTCCAGCTTGCCGATCAGCGGGTGCGACGGGTTGAATTCGAAGATCGGCTTGGATTCCGGCACCTTCTGCCCGCTTGCTTCCAGAATCTGACGCATCTGCAGACCCAGGTCCTGCTCGCCAATCGCCAGAATCGCAGGCGAATCAGTCAGACGGTGGGAAACACGCACTTCGCTGACGGCATCACCGAGCGCGGCTTTCAAACGCTCGATCAGGCCTTCCTTGTCCTTCGCGACTTCTTCCTGAGCCTTCTTGTCCTCTTCGGAATCAAGCTTGCCGAGGTCCAGGTCACCGCGTGCCACGTCGACGAAACCCTTGCCGTCGAAGTCGCTGAGGTAGCTCATCAGCCACTCATCAATGCGGTCGGTCAGCAACAGCACTTCGATGCCTTTCTTGCGGAAGACTTCGAGGTGCGGGCTGTTCTTGACCTGCGCGTAGCTTTCGCCGGTGAGGAAGTAGATCTTGTCCTGGCCTTCTTTGGCGCGCGACAGGTAGTCGGCCAGCGAAACGCTCTGCTCGCCGCTGTCGTCGGAGGTCGATGCGAAGCGCAGCAGCCCGGCGATTTTCTCTTTGTTGGCGAAGTCTTCGGCCGGGCCCTCCTTGAGTACCTGACCAAAGTTTTTCCAGAAGCCCTTGTAGTCTTCCGGCTGGTTTTTCGCCAGTTTCTCCAGCATATCCAGCACGCGCTTGGTCAGCGCGGACTTCATCGAATCGATGATCGGGTCTTTTTGCAGGATTTCACGGGACACGTTCAGCGACAGGTCGTTGGAATCGACCACGCCCTTGATGAAGCGCAGGTACAACGGCAGGAACGACTCGGCCTGGTCCATGACGAACACGCGCTGTACGTAGAGCTTCAGGCCACGCGGTGCTTCGCGCTGGTACAGATCGAATGGTGCGCGGGCCGGCACGTACAGCAGCGAGCTGTATTCCAGCTTGCCTTCAACCTTGTTGTGGCTCCAGCTCAGCGGATTTTCGAAATCATGGGCGATGTGCTTGTAGAACTCCTGGTATTCCTCGTCCTTGACCTCGGCACGTGGACGGGTCCACAGCGCGCTGGCACGGTTGACGGTTTCCCATTCTTCAACAACCTCGGCATCGCCTTCGACCGGCGCCTGCTCTTTCGGCAGCTCGATGGGCAACGCGATGTGGTCGGAGTACTTCTTGATGATGTTGCGCAGACGATAGCCGTCAGCGAACTCGTCTTCGGCGCTCTTGAGGTGCAGCACGATGCGCGTACCGCGATCGGCCTTCTCGACGGTGGCCACTTCGAACTCGCCCTCGCCTTTCGACGACCAGTGCACGCCTTCGCTGGCAGGCAGACCGGCACGACGGGTAAACACTTCAACCTGGTCCGCCACGATGAAGGCGGAGTAGAAACCGACGCCGAACTGACCGATCAGGTGGGAATCTTTCTTCTGATCACCGGAAAGGTTCTTCATGAAGTCGGCAGTGCCAGACTTGGCGATGGTGCCCAGGTGAGTGATGACATCTTCGCGGCTCATGCCGATGCCGTTGTCTTCCAGGGTGACCGTCTTGGCGTCTTTGTCGTAGCTGACACGGATCTTCAGCTCAGCGCCGCCTTCCAGCAGCTCAGGCTTGGACAATGCCTCGAACCGCAGCTTGTCCACCGCGTCGGACGCGTTGGAGATCAGCTCGCGAAGGAAGATCTCCTTGTTCGAATACAGCGAATGGATCATGAGGTGCAGCAGCTGCTTCACCTCGGTCTGGAAGCCCAGGGTTTCCTTTTGAGTTTCCACACTCATGGTCATCAAACTCCAATCAGTCCACACAAATAGGGGTAGCTGCGCGGAACGCCGACGGCGGCTCCGAGCAACGGGTTGTCATCAAGGTGGGGGCTGGAGAGTCAATTTCAAGGGTCAAGGGTGCTGTGAGTGAAGAATCTTCGCTTCCCCAAACCATCATGGAATAGGTCCGTTGACTGACAACTGTACATAAACGATTAATCAGTCATGGCGACGCTGGCGGCTCTACCGTTGAGAGGGGGTATTCATTTATCCCGCCGGAACATGGAACTAACCTTATAACCGAATGCTCGAAGGCACGTTGATGACCTATAAGGAGAAACACCCCATGCGTAAATCTTTAGCTATTGCCCTGCTGCTTTCTGCCACTCTGGGCCTCGCCGCCTGCGACAAAAAATCCGAAGATAAACAGCAAGATGCAAACAAGGCTGCCGAGCAGTCGCAAGAATCGATGCAGAAAGCGCAAGACAAAGTGAACGACGCTGCCAAAGAAAGTCAGGAAGCCGCTCAAAAGAACGCTGAAGCCGCTCAAGAGCGCGCCAAAGAAGCGAACCAGGCAGCACCTGCAACTAAGCAGTAAGTTTCCAGAGTTTCAAATAAACAAAGCCCGCATTAAGCGGGCTTTGTTTTTTTGCGCTTCAGAATAATCGGCGCGGGGATGACCCACACCGACTCTTTTCAGCCGAACGCTTCACTGCGCTTGCCCAGCAGCCGATCCACCACGAACGCTACCGCCAGGGTGATCAGCGACGGGATCAGCCAGGCCAACCCCTGCTCGCTCAACGGCAAATGCGCCAACGCATCAGGCAGGTGGACACCCATCGCAGAGCCTTTGACCGCATCCACGGCACCGATCAGAAACGCCACCAGCATCACTGGCGCGACGATGCGGCCCTGCTCATGCCAGAAGTCCTTGCAGAAGCTCAACGCCACCAGCGCAATGCACGGCGGGTAGATGGCAGTCAGCACCGGGATCGAGAACTGGATCAGCTTGGTCAGGCCCAGATTGGACACCAGCAGCGAGAACGCCGCCAGCAGGAGCACCAGCGTCTTGTACGACAGCGGCAGCACCCGGCTGAAGTATTCGGCGCAGGCGCAAGTCAGGCCTACTGCCGTGACCAGGCAGGCCAGTGAGATGAGCACGGCAAGGAAGCTGCTGCCCAGGGTGCCGAAGGTGTGCTGGACGTAGGCATGCAGAACGGCTGCGCCGTTGGTTGCGCCGGCGGCGACCGCATGGCTGTCGGAGCCGAGTCGGAACAGGCTGATGTAGACCAGCGCCAGCCCGACACCGGCGATGAGGCCGGCGATGATGGCGTAGCGAGTAATCAACCGGGGCGAATCGACACCGCGCGAGCGAATCGCGTTGACGATAACGATGCCGAAAACCAGCGCACCCAGGGTGTCCATGGTCAGGTAGCCGTTGATGAACCCTTGGGAAAACGGCGCCGCGACGTAGGCAGGCTCGGCCACGCCGACGTCCCCCGCCGGCAGCATGAACGCGGCGATACCCAGGATGGCCAGCGCGATGATCTTCAGCGGCGCAAGGAAACGGCCCACGGTGTCAAGCAATCGACCCGGATAAAGCGAAATCCAGAACACCAGGACGAAATAAACCAGGCTGTACAGGAATAGCGCGAGGGGGCTTTCTCCCGTCAACGGCGCCAAGCCGACCTCGAACGAAACGGTCGCCGTACGTGGCGTCGCGAATAACGGACCCACTGACAGGTAGCAGACGGCCGCAAGAACCGACCCGGCCACCTTGCCGATCGGACTGCTCAAGGCGTCCATGGCACCGCCCACCTTGGCGAGCGCGATCACCGTCACCACCGGAAGGCCGACCGCGGTTACCAGAAAGCCCAGTGCCGCCATCCACACGTGGGGACCGGCCTGAAGGCCTACGATCGGCGGGAAGATGATATTGCCGGCGCCCACGAACAGCGCAAACGTCATGAAACCCAGTGCCAGAATGTCCTGGCCTTTCAATACTTTCATCAAGGAAACCACACTGCTGAATCGGAATTAAGAAGAGGATTTCCCTGAGGGTGGGGGAAATGCTGCCCGCCCTTTTAAGACAGACCCTAGGCGCGCTGCCGCTCCTTGTGGGAGCCACGGCACAAAACGGCGGCTAGCCTACCCTATTTGGCGCACCTATACAGGGCGGTACGACCACTGAACGCACTTTCATGTCGCATATCAGAAAAGTCGTACAGGTTGCCGGGTTTTGTACCCGTGCGAAGCAAAACGCCAGAAACGCAAAAGCCACCCGAAGGTGGCTTTTGTTGATCAGGCAGTGAAACGAGGGCGATTAGGCCTTCTTCACTTCCCAACCGGTCAGCTCAGCCAGGGCTTTGCCGATGTCTGCCAGCGAACGCACGGTTTTGACGCCTGCATCTTGCAGCGCAGCGAATTTCTCGTCTGCAGTGCCTTTGCCGCCAGAGATGATCGCGCCCGCATGGCCCATGCGCTTGCCCGGAGGAGCAGTCACACCAGCGATGTAGGAAACGACTGGCTTGGTCACGTGTGCCTTGATGTAGGCAGCCGCTTCTTCTTCAGCCGAACCGCCGATCTCACCGATCATGACTATCGCTTCGGTCTTCGGGTCTTCCTGGAACAGCTTCAGGATGTCGATGAAGTTCGAACCCGGAATCGGGTCACCACCAATACCGACACAGGTCGACTGACCGAAACCGGCGTCAGTGGTCTGCTTCACAGCTTCGTAGGTCAGGGTGCCGGAACGCGACACGATACCGACCTTGCCCGGCAAGTGAATGTGACCGGGCATGATGCCGATCTTGCACTCGCCCGGTGTGATGACGCCTGGGCAGTTAGGGCCGATCAGGACCACGCCCAGCTCGTCGCACTTGACCTTGGCTTCGAGCATGTCGATGGTCGGGATGCCTTCGGTGATGCAGACGATCAGCTTGATGCCGCCGAACGCCGCTTCAAGGATGGAGTCCTTGCAGAACGGAGCTGGAACGTAGATGACCGAAGCGGTTGCGCCGGTCTTTTCTACTGCTTCGGACACAGTGTTGAACACTGGCAGGTTCAGGTGCGTGGTGCCGCCCTTGCCTGGGGTCACGCCGCCAACCATTTTGGTGCCGTAGGCAATGGCTTGCTCGGAGTGAAAGGTACCCTGCGAGCCGGTGAAGCCCTGGCAGATAACCTTGGTGTCTTTATTGATCAGGACGCTCATTATTTGCCCTCCGCAGCTTTGACGACTTGTTGAGCAGCGTCGGTCAGGCTGGTAGCTGCGATGATGTTCAAGCCGCTTTCTGCCAGTACTTTAGCGCCCAGTTCAGCGTTGTTGCCTTCAAGGCGAACAACAACCGGGATTTTCACGCCGACTTCTTTCACGGCGCCAATGATGCCTTCGGCGATCATGTCGCAGCGAACGATGCCGCCGAAGATGTTGACCAGTACGGCCGCGACGTTGGTGTCGGACAGGATGATCTTGAACGCTTCGGTAACGCGTTCCTTGGTTGCGCCGCCGCCTACGTCGAGGAAGTTGGCTGGCTTGCCGCCGTGCAGGTTGACGATGTCCATGGTGCCCATGGCCAGGCCAGCACCGTTGACCATGCAGCCGATGTTGCCTTCCAGTGCCACGTAGTTCAGTTCGAACTTGGCAGCGTGGGCTTCACGTGGGTCATCTTGCGATGGATCGTGGAAAGCCTTCAGCTTTGGCTGACGGTACATGGCGTTGGCGTCGATGTTGATTTTGGCGTCGAGGCAGTGCAGATCGCCATCAGCCTTGATCACCAGCGGATTCACTTCCAGCAGGGCCAGGTCGTGGTCCTGGAACAGCTTGGCCAGACCGGTGAAGATCTTGGCGAACTGAGTGACCTGCTTGCCTTCCAGACCCAGCTGGAATGCCAGATCGCGGCCCTGGAATGGCTGAGCGCCAACCAGTGGATCGATCGTGGCTTTGAGAATCTTCTCAGGCGTGTCGTGAGCGATTTTCTCGATGTCCACGCCACCTTCGGTGGAAGCCATGAACACGATACGACGGCTCGAACGATCGACTACAGCGCCCAGGTACAGCTCTTTGGCGATGTCAGTGCACGATTCAACCAGGATCTTGGTGACTGGCTGACCGTTGGCATCAGTCTGGTAAGTGACCAGACGCTTGCCCAGCCACTGTTGAGCGAACGCAGCTGCGTCTTCCTTGCTGCGAACCAGCTTGACGCCGCCCGCTTTACCGCGACCGCCTGCGTGAACCTGGGCTTTGACGACCCACTCGGTTCCGCCGATCTTGTCGCACGCTTCTGCTGCTGCTTCCGGGGTGTCTACTGCATAGCCCTTGGATACTGGCAGGCCGTATTCAGCAAACAGCTGCTTACCCTGATACTCGTGAAGATTCATGCTTATTACCGTCTTCGTTAGGTACTGCGCATTCGGTGCTGCTCGTCAAAGCGTGCCGCACCACCTGTGACCGCTTCTCCCGGAGAACGCACGCCAGGCATCAAGCCTGCCCTGCGCTGTCGGGAGTTCGAGTCCAACGGCCCTTCCGCGGTAAGCCCTGCGAACAGGACCTACGACGGGCGGACCGCCGTGGTTATCTTTAGCGTTTTTTCTTGTTCTGGATGTGAATGGCGCCGCCATTCACTGCCAGCGCCGCTTCGTGCAGCGCCTCGGACAGGGTCGGGTGAGAGAAGACCATCATGCCGATGTCTTCGGCACTGGTGCCAAACTCCATACCGATCGCGCCCTGCTGAACCAGCTCTGCCGCACCTGGACCAATGACGTGTACACCCAGTACGCGGTCGGTCTTGGCATCAGCGATGACTTTGACGAAACCGCCGGTGTCATTTGCTGCCATCGCACGGCCACTGGCCGCGAACGGGAACTGACCGACGTTGACTTCAACGCCTTCAGCCTTCAGCGTCTGCTCGGTCTTGCCGACCCAGGCGATTTCCGGGTGGGTATAGATGACCGACGGGATCAGGTCGTAGTTCATCTGGGTCTTGTGACCCTTGATGCGCTCGACGACCATGATGCCTTCTTCGGACGCTTTGTGCGCCAGCATCAGACCACGGACCACGTCACCGATTGCGTAGACGCCAGGAACGCTGGTCTCGCACTGCTCGTTGACGAAGATGAAACCGCGCTCGTCGATGTCGACGCCGCTGTCCGCAGCCAGCAGCTCGGTGGTCACCGGGCGACGGCCGACGGAGACGATCAGACGATCGAAAACGATGGTTTGCTCGCCGTCCTTGTCGGTGTAGTTGACGGTGACCTGTTCGCCTTCAACTTTGGAGCCGGTGACGCGTGCGCCCAGCTTGATGTCCAGACCTTGCTTGGTGAAGGTCTTCAGCGCTTCTTTGGCGACAGCTTCGTCTGCAGCGGGGATGAACTTCTCCAGCGCTTCCAGAACGGTCACTTTGGCGCCCAGGCGAGCCCAGACCGAACCCAGTTCCAGACCGATGACGCCGGCACCGATAACGCCAAGACGCTCGGGAACCTGTGGGAATTCGAGCGCGCCGGTGGAGTCGACGATGACATGCTGATCGACCGGAGCCGGCGGAATGTCGATTGGACGCGAACCGGAGGCCAGGATGATGTTGTCCGCTTCGATGACTTCGGTGGTGCCGTCAGGCTTGGTCAGCTCGACCTTTTTGCCGGCCAGCAGCTTGCCGTGACCTTGCAGGGAGGTGACGCCGTTGGCCTTGAACAGGCTGGCGACGCCGCCAGTCAGGCCTTTGACGATCTGGGCCTTGCGGCCAATCATGGCCGCGATGTCCATCTTCACGTCGCTGACCGAGATGCCGTGAACACCGAACTGGTTCTTGGCTTCGTAGAACTTCCAGGAGCTGTCCAGCAGCGCCTTGGACGGAATGCAGCCCACGTTCAGGCAAGTGCCGCCGAGGGCCAGTTTGCCCTCTTTATCCTGATACTTCTCGATGCAGGCAGTCGTGAGACCGAGTTGCGCGGCCTTGATAGCGGCCACATAGCCGCCAGGGCCAGCGCCAATCACTACCACGTCGAATTTCTGGGACATAGAAAAGAGTTCCTCTTTAGCTGCGAGCTTTAAGCCACAAGCTGCAAGCTGATCCGTGATGCTTTACAGACGAGTTGCAGCCTGTTCATTAGGATGTTGCGACGACCCAAGCGTCGGCGCCAGGCTGCTGTAACGTGCAGCTTGACGCTTGCGGCTTGCAGCTGCCCTTGAATCAGATGTCCAGCAACAGACGCGCCGGGTCTTCCAGCAGGTTCTTGATGGTCACCAGGAACGTCACGGCTTCCTTACCGTCGATCAGGCGGTGATCATAGGACAGCGCCAGGTACATCATCGGACGGATCACGACCTGACCGTTGATCGCCATCGGACGCTGCAGAATGTTGTGCATGCCCAGGATAGCCGCTTGTGGCGGGTTGACGATCGGGGTCGACATCATCGAACCGAAAGTACCACCGTTGGTGATGGTGAAGGTACCGCCAGTCATCTCGTCGATGGACAGTTTGCCGTCACGGGCTTTTTTGCCGAAGGTGGCAATGCCGCCTTCGATTTCAGCCAGGCTCATCTGCTCGGCGTTGCGCAGCACCGGAACCACCAGACCACGATCGCTCGATACGGCAACGCCGACGTCGGCATAACCGTGGTAGACGATGTCCGTGCCGTCGATCGAGGCGTTAACAGCCGGGTAGCGTTTCAGTGCTTCGGTCGCCGCCTTGACGAAGAACGACATGAAGCCCAGGCGCACGCCGTTGTGGGACTTCTCGAAGAGGTCCTTGTACTTGGAACGCAGCGCCATGACTTCGGTCATGTCGACTTCGTTGAACGTGGTCAGCATCGCCATGTTCGACTGGGCTTCAACCAGACGCTCGGCCACTTTGGCGCGCAGGCGGGTCATCGGCACGCGCTTCTCGGTGCGGTCACCGACGGCAGCCACAGGTGCAGCGGCAGCAGCAGGCTTGGCAGCAGGCGCGGCGGCCGGAGCGGATTTCTTCGCTTCGATGGCAGCGACCACGTCTTCCTTGGTCACGCGGCCGTCTTTGCCTGTGCCTTTGACGCTGGACAGGTTGATGCCGTTTTCTTCAGCCAGCTTGCGGGCAGCCGGTGCGCCGATGGCGTCTTCTTCGCCGGAAGCGGCAGCCGGTGCGGCGGCAGCCTGAGCAGGCGCAGCGGCAGCAGCCGGGGCCGATGCGGCAGCGGCCGGAGCGACAGCAGCACCGCCCGCTTCAATCGAGCCCAGCAGCTGGTTCGACAGGACAGTAGCGCCCTCTTCGGCAACGATTGCGCCCAGTACGCCGTCAGCTTCGGCCAACACTTCAAGCACGACCTTGTCGGTCTCGATATCAACGATCAGATCGTCACGCTTGACCGCGTCGCCCGGTTTCTTGTGCCAGGTGGCAACAGTGCCGTCGGCAACGGATTCCGGGAAAGAGGGGGCTTTAATCTCAATAGCCATTATCTGTAATTCCTTTAATTCGGTTTCTAGTGCGCGAAGGCGTTAAACGGAGAACGCGTCTTTCAGCAGTTTTTCCTGCTGTTCGGCGTGCATCGAAGCGTATCCACAAGCAGGAGCAGCGGAAGCATCACGGCCGGCATACTCGAGAACGAGGTTGCGGTTGTGATTGCCGATGCTGCGGCGCAGGTGGTGCTGACTGCTGTACCAGGCGCCCTGGTTCATCGGTTCTTCCTGACACCAGACCACGTGGGTCAGGTTGGTGTAAGGCGCGATGGCCTCCATCAGGTCATCTTCCGGGAACGGATAGAGCTGCTCGAGACGCACGATGGCGATGTCGTCGCGGCCTTCGGCACGGCGTTTTTCCAGCAGGTCGTAGTAGACCTTGCCGCTGCACAGCACCAGACGCGTCACTTTCGCGGCATCGACGGTGTCGATTTCCGGGATGACCGTCTGGAACGAGCCATGGGCCAGGTCTTCCAGCGTCGACACGGCCAGCTTGTGGCGCAACAACGACTTGGGCGTCAGCACGATCAACGGCTTGCGCAGCGGACGGATCACCTGACGGCGCAACAGATGGTAGATCTGAGCCGGGGTGGTCGGTACGCAGACCTGAATATTGTGCTCGGCGCACAATTGCAGGTAACGCTCAAGGCGAGCGGATGAGTGCTCCGGCCCCTGCCCTTCGTAGCCATGCGGCAGCAGCATGGTCAGACCGCACAGACGGCCCCACTTGTGCTCGCCGCTGGTGATGAACTGGTCGATCACGACCTGTGCACCGTTGGCAAAGTCACCGAACTGAGCTTCCCAGATCACCAGCGCATTTGGCTGGGTAGTGGAGTAGCCATATTCAAAAGCCAGCACCGCTTCTTCCGACAGGAACGAGTCATACAGGTCAAAACGAGGCTGACCGGCATACAGGTTCTGCAGCGGAACGTAGGTCTCGCCGTCCTTCTGGTTGTGCAACACGGCATGACGGTGCGAGAACGTACCGCGACCGACGTCCTGACCGGTGATGCGCACCTGATGGCCTTCGAACGCGAGCGTCGCGTAGGCCATGGTTTCTGCGTAGCCCCAGTTGATCGGAAGGCCACCGACTTGCATCTTCTGGCGGTCTTCGTAGATTTTCTGAACCTGACGCTGCACGACGAAGCCTTCCGGCACTTCCATCAGCTTGGCGGACAGTTCCTGCAGGGTCTTGAGGTCGAAGCTGGTGTCGTGACGCGCAGTCCACGCGTGACCCAGGTACGGACGCCAATCGACGAACAATTCCTTGTTCGGCTCCTTGACCAGGCTTTTGACCACGTGCATGCCGTTGTCCAGCGCGTTGCGGTACTCGTCAACCTTGGTCTGAGCGGCCTCAGCGTTGAGGATGCCGGCGGTGGCCAGTGCATCGGCGTACAGCTCACGCGTGGTGCGTTGCTTGGCGATCTGCTGGTACATCAGCGGCTGGGTGCCACTCGGCTCGTCGGCTTCGTTGTGGCCGCGACGACGGTAGCAGACCAGATCGATGACCACGTCACGCTTGAACTGCATGCGGTAGTCAATGGCCAGCTGAGTCACGAACAACACGGCTTCCGGATCATCGCCATTCACATGGAGGATCGGTGCCTGGATCATCTTGGCAACGTCGGTCGCGTACTCGGTGGAGCGCGAGTCTTCCTGCTTGCTGATGGTGAAGCCGACCTGGTTGTTGATCACGATGTGGATCGTGCCGCCCGTCTTGAAGCCACGGGTCTGGGACATCTGGAATGTTTCCAGCACCACACCCTGACCGGCGAACGCCGCGTCACCGTGAATCGAGATCGGAAGCACCTTTTCGCCAGTGACGTCGTTACGACGGTCCTGACGGGCACGCACCGAACCCTCGACCACAGGGGAAACGATTTCCAGGTGGGAGGGGTTGAACGCCATGGCCAGGTGAACTTCGCCACCGGTGGTCATCACGTTGGACGAGAAGCCCTGGTGATACTTGACGTCACCGGAGCCCAGCTCGACCTTCTTCTTGCCTTCGAACTCGTCGAACAGGTCCCGCGGGTTCTTGCCGAAGGTGTTCACCAGCACGTTGAGACGGCCACGGTGGGCCATGCCGATGACGACTTCCTTGGTGCCGTAGGAACCGGAGCGCTGGATCAGCTCGTCGAGCATCGGAATCAGGCTCTCTCCGCCTTCCAGACCGAAACGCTTGGTGCCCGGGTATTTGGTGCCCAGGTACTTTTCCAGACCCTCGCCCGCCGTCACACGCTCGAGCAGGTGGCTCTTGATGTCGTCGGAATAGGCAGGACGGCCACGCACGCTTTCGAGGCGCTGCATGAACCAGTTGCGCTGGTTGGAATCGACGATGTGCGTGAACTCGGCGCCGATGGTGCGGCAATATGTCTGCTGCAACGCCTCGACGATTTCACGTAGGCTCGCTTCTTCTTTGCCGATGAACAGGTCGCCGGCACGGAATGTGGTGTCGAGGTCAGCGTTGGTCAAACCGTAATGGTTGATCGACAGGTCAGCTGGCGCAGTACGCTTCCACAAACCCAGAGGATCGAGTTGCGCACCCTGATGGCCGCGCATACGGAATGCCTGGATAAGTCGCAGCACTTCGACTTGCTTCTTTTCATGCTCGCTGCTCACGCTGCCGGCAGAGACCGGTTGGGCGCGGCGCTGGTTTTTCCCCAGCAACACAAAATGATCGCGAACCGTAGAGTGCGATACATCGGTGGCAGTGCTGCCGTCAGCCGGCAACGTCTGAAAATAGGTGCGCCACTCTTCTGGCACAGCGTTAGGGTCGTGCAGGTAGAGCTCGTAGAGCTCTTCCACATAGGCAGCGTTACCACCGGAAAGGTGGGCGCTGTTCCACATGCGCTGCATCACGCTTTCTTGCATGCTTGGTCACCCTCGATTAGGGGACACCATCGGCGTCGATGCCAGCGCAAACTTGAAAAGTCCATGTGCAGCGACTTCAAGTCACTAGGAATCACGCAGATAGTCCGGGTACCAGCCCGGATGCCCCTGCTGGTTTCATTTCTTCAAAATAAGAGCTGAAGCCATACGACAACTGCTCAGGTTAAAACTACGGCGCCGGTTGAAGCCTGCGCCGCAGCGTTTACGGGTGCTGCAGTAGAGCGGGTGCTGCGGAGTTACAGGTGCGGCAAAACTCAGACACCGCTTTTGAGCAGCATGTTGCGTACGTGACCGATAGCCTTGGTTGGATTCAGGCCTTTCGGGCAAACGCTTACGCAGTTCATGATGCCGCGGCAGCGGAAAACACTGAACGGGTCGTCCATCGACGCCAGACGCTCTTCGGTCTTGGTGTCACGGCTGTCAGCCAGGAAACGGTAGGCTTGCAGCAGTGCAGCAGGACCCAGGAACTTGTCGGGGTTCCACCAGAAGGACGGGCAGGACGTCGAGCAGCAAGCGCACAGAATGCACTCGTACAGACCGTCGAGCTTTTCCCGCTCTTCCGGGGTCTGCAGACGTTCGATGGCCGGAGCCGGCGTGTCGTTCTGCAGGAATGGCTTCACCTTCTCGTACTGCTTGTAGAAGATGCTCATGTCGACGACGAGGTCACGGATGACCGGCAGGCCAGGCAGTGGACGAACCACCATCTTGTTGCCCTTGACCACGGCCGACAGCGGCGTGATGCAGGCCAGGCCGTTCTTGCCGTTGATGTTCATGCCGTCGGATCCGCACACGCCTTCGCGGCACGAACGACGGTACGAGAAGCCTTCGTCCTGCTCTTTGATCAGGGCAAGGACGTCCAGCACCATCAGGTCTTTGCCACCGGTGTCGACCTGGAAATCCTGCATGAACGGCGCAGCGTCCTGATCAGGGTTGTAGCGATAAACACTGACTTGCAACATGGCGGTCACCCTTAATAAGTCCGAATCTTAGGCTCAAAAGTCGGAACAGTTTTCGGCGAGAAGTTCACGGCACGCTTGGCTACGCGCTTTTCACCCGGGAAGTACAGGGTGTGGCACAGCCAGTTCTCGTCGTCGCGATCTTCGAAGTCTTCACGGGCGTGAGCGCCACGGGACTCCTTGCGATGCTCTGCGGCGATCGCCGTTGCTTCAGCGACTTCCAGCAGGTTCTGCAGCTCCAGCGCTTCGATCCGGGCGGTGTTGAATGCCTGGCTCTTGTCGTTGATTTTGACGTTGGCGATGCGCTCGCGCAGGGTTGCCAGCTGGGCAATACCCTTTTGCATGTATTCGCCGGTACGGAACACACCGAAGTAGTTCTGCATGCAGCTCTGCAGCTCTTTACGCAGGGTGGCAACGTCTTCACCGTCGGTACGCGAGTTCAGGCCGTTGAGGCGAGCCAGCGCCACGTCGATATCGGTTTCGGAAGCGCGACGGTAGTCGACGCCTTCGTTGAGCGCCTGCTCCAGGTGCAGGCCCGCAGCACGACCGAATACCACCAGATCGAGCAGCGAGTTGCCGCCCAGGCGGTTGGCACCGTGAACCGATACGCACGCCACTTCACCCACTGCAAACAGACCCGGGATGATGGTGTCGACGCCGGCGGCGTCCTGAGTGATCGCCTGACCATGAATGTTGGTGGCTACGCCGCCCATCATGTAGTGGCAGGTCGGTACGACAGGGATTGGCGCAACGGCCGGATCGACGTGTGCGAAGGTCTTGGACAGCTCCATGATCCCTGGCAGACGACTGTGCAGCACTTCCTCACCGAGGTGATCGAGCTTCAGCATCACGTGATCGCCGTCAGGACCGCAACCGTTGCCGGCAATGATCTCTTTAACCATGGAACGGGCCACTACGTCACGACCGGCAAGGTCCTTGGCGTTTGGCGCGTAGCGTTCCATGAAACGCTCGCCGTGCTTGTTGATCAGGTAGCCGCCTTCACCACGGCAGCCTTCGGTGACCAGTACACCTGCGCCGGCGATGCCGGTCGGGTGGAACTGCCACATCTCGATGTCCTGAACCGGTACACCGGCACGCAATGCCATGCCCACACCGTCGCCGGTGTTGATCAGGGCGTTGGTGGTGGAGGAGTAAATGCGGCCTGCACCGCCGGTGGCCAACACTGTCGCGTCAGCGCGAATGTAGGAGGTCTCACCGGTTTCGATGCAGATGGCGATGATGCCGACGAACGCGCCGTCCTGGTTCTTTACCAGGTCAACCGCGTAGTACTCGTTCAGGAAAACGGTGCCGGCCTTCAGGTTGGCCTGATACAGCGTGTGCAGCAGTGCGTGACCGGTACGGTCGGCAGCAGCACAGGTCCGTGCAGCCTGACCGCCCTTGCCGAAGTCTTTCGACTGGCCGCCGAACGGACGCTGGTAGATGCGGCCCTGTTCGGTACGGGAGAACGGAAGACCCATGTGCTCGAGTTCGAACACGGCCTCAGGCCCTACGGAACACATGTATTCGATCGCGTCCTGGTCACCGATGTAGTCGGAGCCCTTGACGGTGTCGTACATGTGCCAGCGCCAGTCATCGTTCGGGTCGGCCGAAGCGATTGCACAGGTGATGCCGCCCTGGGCGGAAACAGTGTGGGAGCGGGTCGGGAAGACCTTGGTCACGACAGCCGTCTTGTGGCCGCCCTGAGCCAGTTGCAGCGCGGCACGCATGCCTGCACCGCCGCCGCCAATGATGATGGCGTCGAAGGAAAGCGAATTGATGTTAGCCATGAATCAGATACCCCAAAGAATCTGCACACCCCAGACGAAGTAAGCGAACATCGCAATGCCGCACACCGCCTGGAACAGGAACCGCACAGCTGTCGCGGACTTGCCCAGCGCCATCGGCGTCAGGTAGTCGGTCGCGATGGTCCACATGCCAACCCAGGCGTGAGCCGCCAGGGCCACAAGGGCCAACAGACTGAAGATGCGCATTCCGTTGTGCGAGAACAGGCCGTGCCACGTGGCGAAATCGAGGCCAGGGTGCACGATCAGGTACCCGATCAGGAAAAGAAAGTAAGCCGCGAGTACGACAGCGGAGACGCGTTGCGCCATCCAGTCATACAGGCCCGAACGAGAAAGGTTGGTGACGTTGGTTACCATATCCACACTCCTGCCAGCACGATCATCACCACAGACACGGCGATAACGATTTTAGAGCCCAGCTTGCCGCCTTCCAGCGTCTCGCCAATGCCCGTGTCCATGATCAAGTGACGGACGCCCGCCACGAGGTGATACAGCAGTGCGGACAGAAGAGCCCATATCACAAACTTGACCAGCGGACTGGTCAGTCCCGCTTTCACCGTCGCGAAGCCTTCCTCGGAGTCGAGCGACACATCCAATGCGTAGAGCATGATGGCAATGCCGACGAACAGGATGACACCGGAAATACGATGAAGGATGGACGTGTAAGCGGTGATAGGGAGTTTGATGGTCCTTAGGTCTAGGTTTACAGGTCGTTGGCTTTTCACGGCTTTTTTTCACACTGAAGAGCCCTAACACTCAGGGCAAGTTGTTGGGAAGTGTACTGGTCAGGTACCCACTACCCAGGAAGTGACCAACCCCGTTGAATCGGGCCTGAAAGCCCCTGGCGGTCGGACGCCGAGTATAGACAGTTAGCCAACTAATGACAACGCGCAGACCCTGCGCGAAGGGTGGATTGCTTTAGCCCGACATTTGGCGTGAATGGCAGGTAATTTCGACGAAAAACAAGCGTTAAAGCCTTCTGCAACAAGACTTTTGGCAAATTGACTTTAGAATTTATCTCACTATAGTGATGCGGGCCCTGCGTGGGGGGTCTGTCTGATGATTTGAAGCATAATTAGGAGGCCACATGGCTGACAAAAAAGCGCAGTTGATCATCGAGGGCGCAGCCCCCGTCGAGCTGCCCATTCTGACCGGCACCGTTGGTCCCGATGTTATCGACGTACGCGGCCTGACCGCCACCGGACGCTTCACATTCGACCCGGGCTTCATGTCCACCGCCTCATGCGAATCGAAGATCACCTACATCGACGGTGACAACGGCATTCTCCTGCATCGCGGCTACCCGATCGAACAGCTGGCCGAGCAATCGGACTACCTGGAAACCTGCTACCTGCTGCTCAACGGCGAGCTGCCGACCGCCGAGCAAAAAGCCGAATTTGTCGTGACCGTGAAGAATCACACCATGGTCCACGAGCAACTGAAAACCTTCTTCAACGGCTTCCGTCGTGATGCCCACCCGATGGCGGTCATGTGCGGTGTGGTCGGCGCGCTCTCGGCGTTCTACCACGACTCCCTGGACATCAATAATCCGCAGCACCGGGAAATCTCTGCGATCCGCCTGGTCGCCAAGATGCCGACCCTGGCCGCGATGGTCTACAAGTACTCCATGGGTCAACCCATGATGTACCCGCGCAACGACCTGAGTTACGCCGAAAACTTCCTGCACATGATGTTCAACACGCCGTGCGAGATCAAACCGATCAGCCCTACGCTGGCGAAGGCCATGGACCGGATCTTCATCCTCCACGCCGACCACGAACAAAACGCCTCGACCTCCACCGTGCGGATGGCGGGCTCGTCGGGCGCCAACCCGTTCGCCTGTATCGCCGCCGGTATCGCCGCACTCTGGGGCCCTGCCCACGGTGGCGCGAACGAAGCCGTGCTGACCATGCTCGATGAGATCGGCGATGTGTCCAACATCGACACGTACATCGCCAAGGCCAAGGACAAGAACGATCCGTTCAAGCTGATGGGCTTCGGTCACCGCGTCTACAAGAACCGTGATCCGCGCGCCACCGTGATGAAACAGACCTGCGACGAAGTCCTGCGCGAACTGGGCATCACCAACGACCCGCAGCTCGAACTGGCCATGCGCCTGGAAGAGATCGCGCTGACCGACCCGTACTTCATCGAGCGCTCGCTGTACCCGAACGTCGACTTCTACTCGGGCATCATCCTCAAGGCGATCGGCATTCCGACCAGCATGTTCACCGTGATTTTCGCCCTGGCGCGAACCGTCGGCTGGATCTCCCACTGGAAAGAAATGCTGTCCAGCCCTTACAAGATCGGTCGTCCTCGGCAGCTGTACACCGGCGAAGTGTCACGCGACATCGTGCCGCTGGCCGAGCGCAAATAAGCAGGTAGCGCCCATCAGGACGCACACAAAAAGGCTGCCCTTGGGCAGCCTTTTTTGTCGTCAGTGATGCAGCGTGGCGAGGCAACGATCAGTTCTTCTCGGCACGCTCCTTGAGCGCTTTGAGGGTGTTGAAAGGCGCATCCACCACGAACTTGTTGGCGAGCCACGACGGTACGCTGCCGCCGGGCTCGGTGTGCACCTGATAGGTCACTTCGGTGACGTTGGCACCCTTGGGCACGAACTTCCAGAAACCCTCGACCTGCGCGACCCGGACAAAGCCCTTTTCTTCCGGGATGTACGCGGGATCGCCCTGCAGCTCACGTGTAATGCTGCCATCGGCGCCTTCCACCGTTGTCACTTTCAGCACCGAATCCCGGGGCGTCACCGGCCACGGCGTGTTGAATTGGGAATAGGTCCAGGTCTTGTCGCCCTCGTGCTTGAGGATCTTCTGCATCTTGCATTCATGAATCCACGCGCAGGCGGCGGCTACATCTTCCTGCAACGCCCGCAGCTTGGCGATGCTGGCCTTGATGGTCGTCACGCCCTGATAGGCCTTGTACTGCGAACCGGGGAATTCGCTGAGGGACACCTTGATGCCCTCCTCGTTCTTCGCGACCTTCCACTCCTCGGCCTGCGCCGAAGCCGCTACCCATACAGTCAGCCCCAATCCGAAAGCAATGCGGTACAGCGAACCCATGTGTTTTTCCTTATTTTAGAAGTTCAGTTGTGCCCGGTCGCCTTACGCCACCGATGTCATCGTTTCCCACCAGCCGATCAGGCGGATCGCATCCTCGCGGTCAGTGCCGCACACGTCAGGTTCCGCCGCAAACTGAGCGCACACCGCAGGCCTGTCCGGCCGGCCGAAAATGCCACACAGCATGTCCAGGGACAGGTGCAGGCAGCGTATACCGGCAGGCTTGCCGTCGGGCATCCCCGGGATGGGCGAAGTAATGGACGGCGCGATGCAGCACGCGCCGCAGCCTGAACGGCATTCCATGAAAAGAACCTGTGTGGCAGGAGGACGATGGCCGGATCTTACGCGCTAAAACATACGTTTGAAAATCGCACATTTTGTGCGCTGCCCGGCCAGCCAACCTCATTGTTTGAATTTGAAATCCAGCGCAGCGCCTTCCACGTCCTTGCGCGCCTCATTGCGTAACTGCAAGTCCATTTCGTTGCTCAGCAAACGGCCTTGCATCTGGAAGTCGGGGTCGGCGTTCGCATCAGGGAACATTTTGGGCAGCAGCGGCTTGGCACCGGGAGCCTGGGCTTTAGCCTTCGACGCGGAGGTGATCACGTTGGCCGGCGGGGTCAGTTGTTTGACCATTTCGGGCGGCAGACTCAAGTCAAGTGGCACCTTATTCAGGCGAGTTTCCTTAACCACTTGTGACGCCGACTTGCTCTTGCTGGCCACCGGCGCACGCCGCGCAACCTCGGCATTATCCGCTTTAACCTTGGCGGATTTGGCGTTGGCGCCTGCAGGCTTGTCATCAGCAGTCTTGGCATTGCTGACCATTCGCGGCGCCTCCGCCGAGGCCTTGCCCGATGCAACAACCGGTACGGTCGGAATATTCGGTGCCAGGGCGTGGACCGCTGGCGCAACCGCATCAGGCTTGCCCACCGCGGCAGGCGGCGATTCAGGGCCGGTGACGGCCGTTGTGGGCCTGGCAGCCTCGCCCGGTGCCTCGGCACGCGCGGCAGGCGCTGAAGCGGTGGCTTTGGCCGGTGGAGCGGGCGCCTTTTCGGCATCACAGGCGCTCAGCAACACCAACAACATCACACTTATACAACGCAGTGATTTCATAGTCTGAACGGCAGTCAGTAAGACAGAGGCCATATGCTGGCCCTTAGCACGGCGGCTGACAAGTTGCCCTGTCTGCCTCCCCCATTGGTATGGAAAGCGGCCACTCTCATGAGTTCACCAGGATTGGCCGGCGTCCTGGCACAACTGCTTGGCCAGCATGCCCACCGTCATCAGCGCCCTCTCCGCTTCCCGATTCCACGGCAGTCCGCAGTTCAGGCGAATGCAGTGGTTGAACTGCTCCGTGTTACTGAAGATAAGGCCCGGCGCGATGCTGATGCCCTGGTCCAGCGCCCGCACATGCAGTTCCTGAGTATTCACCCTTCCCGGCAGGCTGATCCAGAGGATGAAACCGCCCGCCGGCCGACTGATCTGCGTGCCCTCGGGGAACATCTGCTGCACCGCCAACTGAAACGCGCTGAGGTTCTTTCGGTGCTCCTGACGGATGAAACGCAGGTGCCGGTCATAGCCGCCGTTTTCCAGGTAGGACGCCACTGCCATCTGCGTCACGCTGCACGCCGAATGTGTGCTGAAGGTCTGCAGGCGCTGGATTTCCGCCTGGTATTTGCCGGCAATCATCCAGCCGATGCGCACCCCCGGCGACAGCGTCTTGGAAAAGCTCGAGCAGTAGATCACATGGCCCAGCCGGTCGAATGCCTTCAAGGCCTTGGTCTTGTTCTGGTCGTACATCAACTCGCCGTAGATATCGTCCTCGACGATCTGGATGTCGAAATCCGAAGCCAGGCGCAGCAGGTGCTTCTGCCGCTCTTCGGGCATGGTGCTGCCCAGCGGATTGCTCAGCCGCGAGGTCATCACCAGCGCCTTGATCGACCATTGATTAGCGGCCAGTTGCAGGGCTTCAAGGCTGATGCCGGTGTTCGGGTCACTGGGAATCTCGATGACCTTGAGGCCCAGCAAGTCGGCCAGTTGCAGCAGGCCGTAATAGGTGGGGGATTCCGCGGCGATGAGGTCGCCCGGGCGGGTCAACACGCGCAGCGACATCTGCAGCGCGTCGACGCACCCATGGGTAATCACCACCTCGGAGGGGTCGATCACCACGCCGGCGTCGCGCATGCGGATCGCCACCTGACGGCGCAGCGGCTCGAAGCCGGGGCTGAACATGTAGTTGAAGGCCCTAGGGCTCTGAAAGCGGGTGACCTTGGCCAGTTGCTGATGCAGCGCCCGCAATGGCAGGTAATCAATGTGCGGGACGGCTGCGCCAAAGGCGAACACACCCTCACGGCGGGCTTCGACCAGCACTTGCTGAATGATGCTGGCCCGGGTCACCAGACCCGGACGCTCCACCCGTGCGATATCAGGCGTAGCCGCTGTGAGGGCCGGGGTTTGATGCACGTAATAACCGGACTGCGGTCGTGCGCGGATCAGACCCTGATCTTCGAGGTTGGCGTAAGCCTGAAGGACGGTCGCATGACTGACGTTGAGCTGGGAGCTCATCTTGCGCACCGAGGGTACCCGCTCGCCTGGCTGGTAGACGCCGCGGCGAATGTCTTCGGCCAGCTGTTGGGCGATACGTTGGTAGAGCAACAGACTGGTCATCTCGCGTCCCTCGATCCCGAGCGTTGATCATGCGTGCGATGATCATAGGGCCTGATCACCGGAACAGTTCACAAGTGTACGGGGACAGTTCCTGTTCCGGCTAGAGGGCGCGCACGTTGAATCAAACCGATTCGTCGCGCGCCCTGTACTCAACGAGGCGCGCTGAGGTGACCTTTATCGTCCGAGAAGACGATCTCGACGCGACGGTTCTGTGCGCGGCCGCGCTCGGAGGTATTGGCGTCCACCGGGTACTGATCACCGTACCCCTCGACCTGAATCCGGTCTTCCTCGATGCCCAGATCAGACAACACGTCCGCGACGGCCTGAGCCCGGTCTTTGGACAACGCGAGGTTTTCCTGAGCGTCGCCGGTGCTGTCGGTGTAGCCCTCGATGCGTATCACCCGTTTGGGATTGAACTGCAGGAACTGCACGACCTTCAGCACCGTGCGGTTGGCCGAGCTCTTCAACTCGGCGCGACCGGTATCGAAGAGCATGTCGCCCAGGGTCATGACCAGCCCGCGCTCATTCTGCTGGGTGGACAGGCTGATCACCTGATCTTCCGCCCACTTGCCCTGCTGCTGCGCACCGGCCAGTTTGGCTTCACGCAAGGCCAGTTGCAGCCGTTGCCGCTCCAGCTCCAGGCGCGCGAGTTTTTCCTGATTCAGCAGCAGCCTGCTGTGCTCGCGGGCAATGGCGCTGTAACGGCTGCTCAGGTACGCGTAATGACTGACGTCGTCAGCGCTGCCGATGTAACTCGACAGACGTTCGGCTCGACCCAGCAACTCACCCGCACGGATGACATCCTTCGGCGCGCTGCGCAGAACGTTGGTGTCTTCCTTGACCTTCTGGTAGTCGGCAATGGCGCCCTGTAGCGTCTGCTCGCTTGTCTGGTGGCCGGCGCAACCCGCCAGGACGGCACTGGCCAGCAAGAGGCCGACACTGAGGCTTCGCGCAACGTTATTCATTGGCCGGCCCCCAACTGCTTGCGCAGACGCTCGAGTCGGGTGTTCACCTGAGCCACCTGCGCTTCGCTCTTTTGCGTCAGCACGCGGGCTTCGGCCAGACGCGCGTCCAGCTCAGCCTGCTCAGCCTGCATGCGCGCGTCCTTGTAGGCCTTGTCCGCCATGTCCGCGCGCGCCTGGGTCAGCTTGGCCTGCGCCGTCACCAGGTCAGGCGCTTCATCGGTGGCGCCCACTGCGGTGGCCTGAGCGACCGCCTGCTCGGTCAGCTTCAGTTGTTCGGTGGGGGCCGGGTCATTGGCGCAGCCGACGAGAGCGGCAAGCGTGACAGCGGCGAATACAGGCTGGATTTTCAAAAGAAAGCTCAAAACACATTCCTACTGATGGGGGGCGCTGGCGGACTGCTGCAACTGGGTTTTCCAGACCTCTAGATTGCGCGTGACGGCTTCGCTGGAGCGACCGGAAGCCGCCAATTCTGTCATTTTTTTCGCCAGCTGTCCGCGCAGCCATGGATCGTTGCAGGCGGAGTTGAACGACAGCGCCAGATAGAAGCCCGGACGATCAAGGGGCAAAGGCTGCGTCTGCAGATTCTCGTCCATCTCAAGCGCCTGGGTCACGGCCATCCCGGCGTAGCGGCCCGCGAGCACGAATTCGACCTGCCCTGCCGCCAGTGCCTGAAAGGCCTGCTGGAGACTGGGCTGTTTTTCCAGCGTCAATTGCGCCTTGATTGCTTCATCGAACGCGGCGGTCACCCGGGTCTTTGCCGACATCGCCCCGGAATGCCCCTGCAGATCCGCCAGGGCATTGAACGGCTGCTCATGGCCATTGCGGGTCCAGACCATGATTTCATTCTGAGCGATGGGCGGATGGATGAAATCCAGAGACTCCAGCTCTGCGCTGTTCAACGGCGTGTCGGCGAGCATGTCCATGCGCCCGGTGCGCACTTCTTCAAGGGCCTGACTGCGCTTGCCGCCATACAGCAGCTCGACCTTGACGCCCATCTGCTGCGCGACCTCCTTGAGCAGGTCGGCGTTGGCCCCCATCAGGTGCTTGGGGTCCTGTGGATCGCGCCATAAGTACGGTGGCGCGTCCGGGCTGCCGGTCACGATCAGTCGATCGCATTTGCCTGCAGACCAGGCCAACGAAGGCAGCAACAGCAGCCCGCCCAGCAGTGAAAGCAGCGTCGGCTTTGGCGACAACATCACACGTCCTTTTCAAGCCCATAAAAAAACCCGTCGATCCCGACTGCCTGAACGCGGATTCATCGACTGAACGGATGATCGCCGCGCTGGGCAGCCCGAATGAACGGGTTCTCTTTATAAGTCAGGGAAGTGGATTAAACCAGCTTCTCCAACTCGGGGATCGCTTCGAACAGATCCGCCACGAGGCCGTAATCGGCCACCTGGAAGATTGGGGCTTCTTCGTCCTTGTTGATCGCCACGATCACTTTGGAGTCCTTCATGCCGGCCAGGTGCTGGATCGCGCCGGAGATACCGACTGCGATGTACAGCTGCGGCGCGACGATCTTGCCGGTCTGGCCGACCTGCATGTCGTTGGGCACGAAGCCTGCGTCGACGGCCGCGCGGGAAGCGCCTACAGCCGCGCCCAGCTTGTCAGCCAGGGTATACAGGTGTCTGAAGTTGTCGCCGTTCTGCATGCCTCGGCCGCCCGAGACAACAATCTTGGCGGCAGTCAGTTCAGGGCGGTCGGACTTGGCCAGCTCTTCGCTGACGAAGGACGATTTGCCCGCGTCGTGGGCTGCGCTCACGGCTTCGACCGAAGCGGAACCGCCTTCAGCAGCCACGGCGTCAAAGCCGGTGGCACGAACGGTGATCACTTTCACCGCTGCCGACGACTGAACGGTCGCAATGGCGTTACCGGCATAGATCGGGCGCTTGAACGTGTCAGCGCTTTCCACCGACACGATTTCGGAAATCTGGTCGACGTCCAGCTGCGCGGCCACGCGCGGCAGGATGTTCTTGCCGTTGGACGTTGCAGCTGCCAACACGTGGCTGTAGGCCGAGGCCAGTTCCACGACCAGCGGGGCGACGTTTTCCGGCAGTTGATGCTCATAGGCGGCATTGTCGGCCAGCAGCACCTTGGAAACGCCCGCAATTTTAGCAGCGGCGTCACCAACGGCGGCGACGTTGTGGCCGGCGACCAGAACGTGGATATCACCACCAATCTTTGCGGCAGCGGCAACGGTATTCAGGGTGGCGGGAGCGATTGCGCCGTTTTCGTGCTCAGCGATAACCAGGGTCGTCATCAGATCACCTTCGCTTCGTTTTTCAGTTTATCAACCAGTTCAGCAACCGACTTGACCTTGATGCCTGCGCTGCGGGCAGCCGGCGCTTCAACCTTCAGGGTCTTGTTGGTGGATGCCGTCGAAACGCCCAACGCATCCGGCGTCAGCACTTCGAGGGGCTTTTTCTTGGCTTTCATGATGTTCGGCAGCGACGCATAGCGCGGCTCGTTCAGGCGCAGGTCCGTGGTGACGATGGCAGGCAGCTTGAGCGAAACGGTTTGCGCACCGGCGTCGATTTCACGGGTGACGTTGACGCTGTCGCCGGACACTTCGACCTTCGAGGCGAAGGTGCCCTGCGCGTAACCGCTCAGCGCAGCCAGCATCTGGCCGGTCTGATTGTTGTCGCTGTCGATCGCCTGCTTGCCGAGGATGACCAGCTGCGGCTGCTCTTTATCGACAACGGCCTTGAGCAACTTGGCAACGGCCAGGGAAGTCAGCTCATCAGCGGATTCGACGAGGATGGCGCGATCGGCACCCAGTGCCAAGGCGGTACGCAGTTGCTCCTGCGCGGTGGTCGGACCAATGGAAACGACGACGATCTCGGTCGCAACACCTTTCTCTTTAAGGCGGACGGCTTCTTCCACGGCGATTTCGCAGAAGGGATTCATCGACATTTTGACGTTAGCGAGATCGACGCCGGAGTTGTCCGCTTTGACGCGAACCTTGACGTTGTAGTCGACCACTCGTTTGACAGCTACAAGAACCTTCATGGATTCCTCGTTTCTCTCCGGTGAAAAGAAGTCGCCAGACCTTGCCTGGCGATGGGTACACGTCAGTGTAAAGAACACCTGTGAAAACAACCTATTCACGGTTGCCGAATGCTGATGTCAGCAAAAGCGGCCACGCTACGGCGGCAATCCAAGCCAGACGCCGATGGCCCGTGTAAACTGCAGCGCGCCGCCAACGTGGGGCGGGTATTGCGCTGAGGCGATGCTCGCGTTGCTTTTACCGGTGTTCTGCGACCTACGGTTTTTACGCGACTGCACGCTCACTGCAAAACGGTACGAAGCGCCAAGGCTGACCGCCAGTTGGAGCGAGCGCAAAATCGCCCGTATCTTGACCGCATCGTCTAGGCGGGTCAATACGACATAAACGCCAGTCACAAGCCGCCTCACCATGATTTATCAGGGTTTCGGCCGATTCAAACAAACGTTTGTATTGGACCTGCGAGGTGGTGTAGATATAATGCCCGCCATTGAGAAGACACCCGGACAACGACCTGCCGCGTGTCGGTTAGCCGTCTATAAAAAAATATGCCGTTGAGCCTTGAGTAGGAGAGAGCCTGTGGAACGCGAATACATGGAATTCGACGTCGTCATCGTCGGAGCCGGCCCCGCCGGGCTGTCAGCCGCTTGCCGCCTGAAACAGAAGGCCGCTGACGCCGGGCAGGAAATCAGCGTCTGCGTGGTTGAGAAAGGCTCCGAAGTCGGCGCTCACATCCTCTCCGGCGCGGTGTTCGAGCCCCGCGCCCTCACCGAGCTGTTTCCTGAATGGAAAGCCCTCGGCGCTCCGCTGAATACACCGGTCAAAAACGACGACATCTATGTCTTGACCGGCGCCGAAGCCAGCCAAAAAGTCCCCGGCATGTTCGTGCCCAAGACCATGCACAACGAAGGCAACTACATCATCTCGCTGGGCAACCTGTGCCGCTGGATGGCGCAGCAGGCCGAGAACCTGGGCGTCGAAATCTACCCCGGCTTCGCGGCGCAGGAAGCGCTCATCGATGAAAACGGCGTGGTGCGCGGGATCCTCACGGGCGACCTGGGCGTGGACCGTGAAGGCAACCCCAAAGAAGGCCTCTACACCCCTGGCATGGAACTGCGCGGCAAGTACACCCTGTTCGCCGAAGGCTGCCGCGGTCACATCGGCAAGCAACTGATCAACCGCTTCAACCTCGACAGCGAAGCCGACGCCCAGCACTACGGCATCGGCCTGAAAGAAATCTGGGAGGTCGACCCTGCCAGGCATCAGCCCGGCCTGGTGGTGCACACCGCCGGTTGGCCGCTGGACATCATGGGCACCGAAAACACCGGCGGCTCCTTCCTCTATCACCTGGAAAACAACCAGGTCGTGGTCGGCCTGATCGTTGACCTGTCTTACGCCAACCCGTACCTGTCACCCTTCGATGAATTCCAGCGCCTTAAGCACCACCCGGTCCTGAAACAATACCTGGAAGGCGGCAAGCGCATCAGCTACGGCGCGCGAGCCATCTGCAAGGGCGGTTTGAACGCGCTGCCGAAGATGGTGTTCCCCGGCGGAGCGCTGATCGGCTGCGATTTGGGCACCCTTAACTTCGCCAAAATCAAGGGCAGCCACACTGCCATGAAGTCGGGCATGCTCGCTGCCGAAGCGGTGGCCGACGCGCTGTTCGCCGGCAGCGAAGGCGGTGACGCGCTGAACGGCTACGTCGAAGGGTTCAAGGCCAGCTGGCTGCACGAAGAACTGTTCGCCAGCCGTAACTTCGGTGCCGCAGTACACAAGTACGGCGCCATCCTCGGTGGCGCCTTCAACGTGATCGACCAGAACCTGTTCGGTGGCAAAGTCCCCTTCACGCTGCGTGATAACACGCCTGACTACGCGTGCATGAAGCTGGCAGCCGATTCGAAGAAGATCGACTACCCGAAACCGGACGGCAAGCTGAGCTTCGACAAGCTGAGCTCGGTCTTCATCTCCGGCACCAACCACGAAGAAGAGCAGCCGTGCCACCTGAAGCTGAAGGATCCGAGCATCCCGATCAGCGTCAACCTGCCCAAGTACGATGAGCCTGCCCAGCGTTATTGCCCGGCGGGAGTATATGAGGTGGTGACCCAGGAAGACGGCGCGAAACGCTTCCAGATCAACGCCCAGAACTGCGTCCACTGCAAGACGTGCGACATCAAGGATCCGTCGCAGAACATCACGTGGGTTGCACCGGAAGGCGCAGGCGGCCCGACCTATCCGAATATGTAATGGAAGCGGCAAGCTTCAAGCGTTGAGCTGCAAGTTTGCCGGCTGACCCGGTCCCACTCGACACCACGTGTTGAGTGGGACCGGCTTTAGCCGGGAAGCGGTTGCGGGTGCGTCATTCCATCACGCCGGTCACTTCAGCCACCCCCCTTCCCCCGACTGCACTCTCCACCAGCGCTTACAGGCGTGGCCGAATGGCGAAGCGCTTTTATACCTAGAGGTCAAGATGTCCCCTTTTGATCTGCAGCGCATGCTCCTCGACGAGGTCCCGCTGTCATTTTTACTGGAAGTCGTGGCCAGGACGACATTCGCTTTCCTCGCGGTTTTCCTGTTCCTGAAGTCAAGCGGACGGCGAGGCATCCGGCAACTCTCGCTTTTCGAGCTGGTCGTCATATTGACCCTGGGCTCCGCTGCGGGCGACGTATCCTTCTATCACGACGTCCCGTTGCTTCCGGTCGCCGTCGTTTTTCTCTCCCTCTTGCTGCTGTATCGGCTCACGGTGCTGATCATGACCAAGAGCAAGAAATTCGAAGCGCTGATCGACGGCCTGCCGGTCACGGTCATCAGCAACGGCCTGTACGAGCTCAAATCTTTGGAAAAACTCAACATCTCTGCCAGCGAGTTGTTGATGGAATTGAGGCAACGGGGCGTCGAGCACCTTGGACAGGTCAGGTTGGGACTGGTCGAGACTGACGGCGATATCAGCCTCTACTTTTACGAGCGGGACGACATACGCCCAGGCTTATCCGTACTTCCCCTGGAGCACCGTCCGGAATTCCAGCTCGCACCTACTGCAGCCTGGTATTGCTGCGTCAATTGCGGTTTCGCCCAGCACATTCCAGAACGACAAAAGACAGACTGCGCCCGCTGCCATCAAAGTGTCTGGTCAAAACCCCTCTGCACGCCACGCACCCAGTGAAGGCGCATTGAGCTGCGGCTCGTCACAAACCAAATGTGAGGGTGCCTGCACTGGCCTCTTCCCGGCTGAAGCCGGTCCCACCAAGGACTGCGCGTTCAGTGGGACCGGCTTTAGCCGGGAAGCTTGTATGGTTCAGCCTCAGCCTCATGCTGATATCTTCAGCCGCTCGCCCTCTTCGCCCGGATTGCGCTCGAAGTAGCGCTTGTACTCGCGACTGAATTGCGACGTGCTTTGGTACCCGACCTTGTGCGCCACTTGCGCCACCCCCATGCCCTCGCCGATGAGCATCTGCTGAGCCTTGAGCAGCCGCAAGCGTTTTAGGTACTGAACGGGTGACAGCAACGTGCTGCGTTTGAAGTGCTCGTGGAAAGTCGAGGCGCTCATGTTGGCACATCGGGCCAGATCCTCGACGCTCAAGGCCTGATCGTAATGGTCGCGCAGATGCTGCAGCGACGCGGCGATACGCGCAAAGTGGCCGGTCTGCTCAACCAGGGCTCGGAGCACTCCGGCCTGGGGACCGCGCAACGCCGCATACACCACCTCTCTGACCCGAGCCTGCCCCATTACTTGCGCGTCGAGCGGATCATGCAGGCAGCGCAACAACCGCTCGACACTCTCACGCATTGGCGTGTCCAGCTCCGCGGAGGTCATGGACTCTGGCGTCTGCGCCTTGACCTTGACGTTCGGCGCCTCACCCATGGCTTGCACCAGTTCGCCCAGCAGCGCGCGATCGATTGACACTGCGACCCCGTACATGGGCGCTTGGGACGTGGCGAAGGTTTCGCACATGAACGGTACCGACAACGCCTGCACCAGATAATGACCGGCGCCGTACTCCAGCGTACGCGGGCCCAGTCGGGCGAGCTTGCTGCCCTGGGCGATGATCACCAGGCTCGGTTCGTAGATCTGCGGGCTGCTGGCGACGTAGTAATCCCAGGACATCGCTTGCACGCCCGGCACGAGCGTGTCGACGAAACCCGGGCGCGGCGCCAGCGGTTTGATGAGGGAGACCAACTCGGCGTTGGCGGCGGAATGGGAAAGAGGAGACATGGGCGACCATACGGAGGATTTGACACCGCCATCATCGCAGATCAGCCGCGCGCCGCCCTGCTCGAAATGCGAAATCCGCAGGATCAGGCATGACAGGCGGAGGAATGACCATGGCCGGCGATGCCCTGCCTGCGGACAATGCACCGCCTCAACCGTCATCGTTTTGCGAGGTTCTTCATGTACACAGCCATCGGTTACGCCGCTCAATCCGCCACCGCGCCCCTCGCCCCCATGACGTTCAGCCGGCGCAGCCCGCGGCCGGACGACGTGGCCATCGAGATCCTCTACTGCGGCGTGTGCCACTCCGACATCCACCAGGCGCGCAACGAGTGGGGCATCGCCGTGTACCCGCTGATGCCGGGCCACGAGATCGTCGGCAAGGTCACCGAAGTCGGCGCCAACGTCAGCAAGCATAAAGTCGGTGATCTGGTCGGCGTCGGCTGCATGGTCGACTCCTGCCGTCAGTGCGAAGCCTGCGCCCGCGACCTTGAGCAGTATTGCCTCGAAGGCGCGACCATGACCTACGCCACCCCGGACCGCGTAGACGGCAGCAACACCATGGGCGGCTATTCCAACAGCATCGTGGTCAGCGAGCACTTTGTGGTACGTATCCCGGAAAAACTTGACCTTGCCGCTGCCGCGCCCATTCTGTGTGCAGGTATCACCACCTACTCCCCGCTCAAGCATTACGGTGTCAAGCCCGGCGACAAAGTGGGCGTGCTGGGCATGGGCGGCCTGGGCCACATGGGCATCAAGTTCGCCAAGGCAATGGGCGCGGAGGTGACGCTGTTCACCCGCTCGGCGAGCAAGGCCGAAGAAGGCCGCCGTCAGGGAGCCGATCACGTCATCGTCTCGACGGATGCCGAGCAGATGAAGGCCGCTGCGGGGCATTTCGACTTCCTGCTGGACACCATTCCGGTGCAGCACGACCTGAACCCCTACCTTGAAACCCTGCGTTTTGACGGCGTGCACATTCTCGTCGGCCTGATCGAACCCGTGGACCCGGCGCTGCATGCCGCCAATCTGGTGATGAAACGTCGCGTGCTGGCGGGCTCACTGATCGGTGGCATCGCCGAGACTCAGGAAGTGCTGGATTTCTGCGCCGAGCACGGCATCACGTGCGACATCGAGATGCTCGATATCAAGAACATCAACGAGGCCTACAGCCGCATGATCGCCGGTGACGTGAAGTACCGTTTCGTGATCGACATGGCCACGTTGAAGGCCTGATCCATCTGTCGCCCCGCGCAATGCGGGGCAACACGCTACCCGCCCAACTCCGCCGACAACCGTGCCGCCGCGTCCTTGATCACCGGCACGAGGTCGGCCATTTTTTCCAGCGGCATATAAGGCACGGTGCTGGCAATGCTGATGCCGGCAATGATCTGTTTGCTGGCATCACGCACCGGCGCGGCCACGCAGCGAATCGACGGTTCGTTGTCTTCAAGATCGAATGCATAACCGCCTTGCACGTACTCGTGCATGCGTGCCTGCACCTGCTCCCAGGTCTGCTC
>NZ_DASVUM010000062.1:0-6221 GCF_036387035.1 Pseudomonas sp.
CAACTGGCCTTCGCGCCCGTCACCGCTTTGCGCCCTGTTCCTCCACGACAAGAACAAGCCATCAGGAGAGCCGCATGAGTACGCAGTACGTTGCCCGCGAGCCGGACGCCACCGGGTTTATTGACTACCCCGAAGCCGAGCACCGCATCTGGAACACGCTGATTACCCGCCAGCTAAAAGTGGTCGAAGGCCGTGCCTGCCAAGAGTATCTGGACGGGATCGAGCAGCTAGCCCTGCCCCACGACCGTATTCCACAGCTGGGCGAGATCAACCGCGTCCTGGGCGCAACGACGGGATGGCAAGTCGAGCGCGTACCGGCGCTGATCCCCTTCCAGACGTTCTTCGAGCTGCTGGCGAGCAAGCGATTTCCGGTCGCCACGTTTATTCGCAGCGAGGAAGAATTGGACTACCTGCAAGAGCCCGACATTTTTCACGAGGTGTTCGGACACTGCCCGCTGCTGACCAACCCCTGGTTTGCAGAATTTACCCACACCTACGGCAAGCTCGGTCTGGCCGCCAGCAAAGAGCAGCGCGTGTACCTGGCTCGCCTCTACTGGATGACCATCGAGTTTGGCCTGGTTGATACGCCCCAAGGCCGCAAGATCTATGGCGGCGGCATCCTCTCCTCGCCCAAAGAAACCGTTTACAGCGTCTCATCGGCACCCGAACATCAGCCTTTCGACCCAGTAGAGGCCATGCGCACGCCCTATCGCATCGACATCCTGCAGCCGGTGTATTTTGTGCTGCCTGACCTCAAGCGTCTGTTTGACCTCGCCCATGAAGACATCATGGGGATGGCCCGCACCGCGTCCGAACGGGGCCTGCACGCGCCAAAGTTTCCCGCTAAAACAAAAGCGGCCTAAACACATGCCGCCTTTACCCGACCAAGGAATCTCTCAATGACCGCTCTCAATCAATCCCGGTGCGAAGCCTGCCGCGCCGATGCCCCTCAGGTCAGCGACGCCGAACTGCCTGATTTGCTCAAGCAGATTCCGGACTGGAACATCGAGGTGCGCGACGGCGTCATGCAGCTGGAAAAAGTCTTCCTGTTCAAGAATTTCAAATTTGCGCTGGCGTTTACCAACGCGGTCGGCGAAATTGCCGAGGCCGAAGGTCACCACCCCGGTCTGTTGACCGAGTGGGGCAAAGTGACCGTGACCTGGTGGAGCCATTCCATCAAGGGGCTGCACCGCAACGATTTCATCATGGCCTCCCGCACCGACGAGGTGGCCAAAAGCGCCGAGGGCCGTAAGTAAAATGCATTTTTCACAGATTCAGCGCGTACCGGACGATCCGATTCTGGGCTTGATTCAGGCATACGCCAAAGACCCGAATCCGAACAAGTTCGACCTGGGCGTGGGCGTCTATAAAGATGCGCAGGGCATGACCACCATCCCTCGCGCGGTGAAGATCGCCGAGCAGCGGCTGGTCGACTCGCAGCCCACCAAGAGCTACATCGGTGGCCATGGCGAGCCGCGCTTCGGCACGCTGATCTGTGAACTGGTCATGGGCGCCGATTCGGCCCTGATCGCCACTCAGCGCGTCGGCGCCACCCAGACACCCGGTGGCACCGGCGCGCTGCGTTTGAGCGCCGACTTCATTGCCAACTGCCTGCCAGGCAAAGGCATCTGGCTGAGCGATCCGACCTGGCCGATTCACGAAACCATCTATGCCGCTGCAGGTTTGAAGGTCAGTCACTACCCTTATGTGGGCAGCGACAACACACTCAACGTGCAGGCCATGCTGGAGACGTTGAAGACCATTCCCGAGGGCGACGTTGTTCTACTTCATGCGTGCTGCCACAACCCGACCGGGTTCGACCTGTCCCGTGCTGACTGGCACGCCGTGCTGGACATCGTCAAGCAACGCAACCTGCTGCCGCTGATCGATTTCGCCTACCAGGGCTTTGGCGACGGCCTTGAAGAGGACGCGTGGGCGGTTCGCCTGTTTGCCGCTGAACTGCCCGAGCTGCTGATCACCAGTTCCTGCTCGAAAAACTTTGGCCTGTACCGCGAGCGTACCGGCGCCTTGCTGGTCTGCGCCGACACCCGCGAAAAGCTGATGGATGTGCGCAGCCAGCTTTCGGCGACCGCTCGAAATCTGTGGTCGAACCCGCCCGATCATGGCGCCGCCGTGGTCGCCGAAATTCTGGGCGACCCTGAGTTGAAAGCGCTGTGGGCCGAAGAGGTGGAAGCCATGCGCAGCCGCATTGCACACCTGCGCGTCGGGCTGGTCGATGCGTTGACACCGCTGGGCCTGGGCGAACGCTTCGCCCACATCGGCGTGCAGCGCGGCATGTTTTCCTACACTAGCATGAACGACGAGCAAGTGGCGCGTCTGCGCAACGAGCACAGCGTGTACATGGTGGCGGCCGGTCGAGCCAACGTGGCGGGGATCGATGCCACGCGACTGGATGAACTGGCGGCGGCGTTTGCGGCGGTTTGCAAGGAATGAGGCATTTCCGCTTGGCAGGAGCGCCCGGGATGGCGCTCCACCTCGCCCGCGAGGGGCTGACGCATCTACGCCATCTCCAGAATTCCCGCCGGCGCCTTCGTGAGCAGGCTCACGCCCACATGTTGTAGGCACCGATCCGCACTACATGACCAGCGGCCCGCATTTAAAAGTCTGATTGTCATTTGTACTGCTGTATCCTCCCTGAGCGTTTTCGGACGCGCTGTCCCATTCAGCAGCGACACACTTGTGAGGAGCGACGATATGCATGAAATCCCGAACTTCCCCTTCCCAAGCCAACCCCAGCAAAGCGCAGCAGCCCGCCAGGAACTCGGTCAGCCGATCGAGATGAAAGCCAGCGGCAAACGCAACGACAGCAGCAAAGCGCAAAGCCCGCGCTGAAGGCCGACTTTCAGTTACTGATTGTTCAGCCCTGATTGTTCAGCCTCTATGGAAGAGCGTCTTCAAGGTGTATTTCCATAAGGGCTGAATCCTCGCGACGTATTTCGTCGCCGCCTCATCCCGAAACTGCCTCATCCGAATTCGGTTCAACCCACCTGCTTTGCCATGAACGGGCGCGCCTCGTTATCATGTGCCCTCACGCGGATTCAAGCGTCTACGCTTCGACCGGCGTGCTCCCTCGCTATTCTTTTCAGTCGTAATCGTGGATCTATGCCCATGCCAGACGCTTCGAGCGCTGCCCCTCAACGTCCTATGGCTGTCACGCTGCAGGTTGTTTCCATCGTGCTGTTCACCTTCATCGGCTACCTCAACATCGGTATCCCGTTGGCCGTACTGCCCGGTTATGTGCACACCGACCTTGGCTTCGGCGCGGTGGCTGCCGGGCTGGTGATCAGCGTGCAATACCTGGCGACACTGCTCAGTCGCCCCTATGCCGGGCGCATCATCGACACCCGCGGCCCGAAGAAGGCGGTGATCATCGGCCTGTTCGGCTGCGGGTTGAGCGGCGTGTTCATGCTCCTCGCCGACTGGCTTGACGCGTGGCCGATGGTCAGCCTGATCAGCCTGTTCGTGGGCCGTCTGGTGCTGGGCAGCGCAGAAAGCCTGGTCGGCTCCGGCTCGATCGGCTGGGGCATTGGCCGCGTCGGCGCTGCCAATACAGCCAAAGTGATTTCATGGAACGGCATCGCCAGCTATGGCGCACTGGCCATCGGCGCCCCGCTGGGAGTGGTGCTGGTCAACGCGCTGGGCCTGTGGAGCATGGGGGTCAGTATCATGCTGCTGGCGGCGCTGGGGATTTCCCTGGCCTGGAAGAAAACCCCCGCGCCGCTGGTGCATGGCGAGCGATTGCCGTTCCTGCACGTGCTCGGCCGCGTGCTGCCCCACGGCACCGGACTGGCGCTGGGTTCCATCGGCTTCGGCACCATCGCGACTTTCATTACGCTGTACTACGCCAGTCACACGTGGCCGAACGCGGTGCTGTGCCTGAGCCTGTTCGGCGCCTGTTTCATCGGCGCCCGCCTGCTGTTCGGCAACCTGATCAATCGCATCGGCGGCTTTCGCGTGGCGATTGCCTGCCTGTCGGCGGAGACACTGGGCTTGCTGCTGCTGTGGCTGGCGCCGAACCCGAACCTGGCGCTGGCCGGTGCCGCACTGACCGGCTTTGGCTTCTCGCTGGTGTTTCCTGCGCTGGGCGTGGAAGCGGTCAATCTGGTGCCGCCAGCCAGTCGCGGTGCGGCGGTGGGGGCGTACTCGCTGTTCATCGACTTGTCGCTGGGGATCACCGGCCCGGTAGCGGGTGCTGTGGCGGCAGGTTTCGGCTTTGCCTCGATCTTCCTGTTCGCCGCGCTGGCGTCGCTGAGCGGGCTTGCCTTGAGCGTGTACCTGTACAAGCAGGGCAAGGCGATTCGGGAAAAACCGATCGCCAGCTGATCCCGACCACGTCAGTTAAAAATCGACCTTGCCCCGCCCTGCCTTGATCGACCCGCGCTTGGTCTTCGACTCCAGCCGGCGGGTCTTCGAGCCCAGGGTCGGCTTGGTCGGCCGACGTTTCTTCTCGACCTTCCCCGCACTGATGATCAGCTCGCTCAGCCGCTCCAGCGCATCGGCACGGTTCTGCTCTTGCGTGCGGTATTGTTGCGCCTTGATGACGACCACGCCGTCGCCGGTGATGCGACTGTCACGCAGCGCGAGCAAGCGTTCCTTGTAGAACGGCGGCAGCGACGATGCATTGATGTCAAAGCGCAGGTGCATGGCGCTGGACACCTTATTGACGTTCTGGCCGCCCGCACCCTGAGCACGGATGGCGGTCAGCTCGACCTCGCTGTCCGGCAGATGGATGTTGTTGGAGATGATCAGCATGGGCATCTACGTCCTGGGTCGCAGCCGCGAGGTCGTCGTGGCTCTCGCCTCATTTGATGATCGACGTTCGCTGGGCCATCGACTCGCTGCTGGCCCGGCGCTTGTTCTTGATCACGTAAAACACCCACATGGCCGCCAGCCAGACCGGGATCGCGTACACCGAAATCCTGATGCCGGGAATCAGCAGCATGATCCCCAGAATCAGCACCACGAACGCCAGACAGACATAGTTGCCGTACGGGTACCACAGCGCCTTGAATAGCGGCTGCTGACCGACCCGGCGCAGGTGCTGGCGGAACTTGAGGTGGGAGTAGCTGATCATCGCCCAGTTGATCACCAGCGTGGCGACCACCAGCGACATCAACAGCTCAAGGGCACTTTGCGGCATCAGGTAATTGAGCAGCACGGCGATCAGCGTTACCGCCGCGGACACCAGAATCGCCCGCACCGGCACACCGCGGGGGTCGACCCGCGCCAGAGCCTGCGGCGCATCACCCTGTTCGGCCATCCCAAACAGCATGCGCGCATTGCAATAGGTGCCGCTGTTATAAACAGACAATGCTGCCGTCAGCACCACGAAGTTGAGAATGTGTGCTGCCGTTGTGCTGCCCAGCATCGAGAACACATGCACGAACGGGCTGCCGCTGTAGGCATCGCCGGATGCATTGAGGTCAACCAGTAACGCGTCCCACGGCGTCAGCGACAGCAGCACCACCAGCGAGCCGATGTAGAAAATCAGGATGCGGTAGATGACCTGATTGATCGCCTTGGGAATGATGGTCCTCGGTTGATCCGCTTCTGCGGCGGTGAAACCAAGCATCTCCAGGCCGCCGAACGAGAACATGATGAACGCCAGCGCCATGACCAGCCCGCTGACGCCGTGGGGGAAAAAGCCGCCCCGGTCCCAGAGGTTGCTGACCGACGCTTGCGGGCCACCCTCGCCGCTCACCAGCAGGTAACTGCCCAGGGCGATCATCCCCAGGATCGCTACAACCTTGATGATCGCAAACCAGAATTCGGCCTCGCCAAAGACTTTCACGTTGGCCAGGTTGATGACGTTGATCATCACGAAGAACACCGCCGCCGACGCCCATGCCGGGATTTCCGGCCACCAGTACTGCACGTATTTGCCCACCGCTGTCAGCTCGGACATCCCCACCAGGATGTACAGCACCCAGCAGTTCCAGCCCGACAGAAAGCCGGCAAAGCCGCCCCAGTATTTATGAGCAAAATGGCTGAACGAGCCGGCCACCGGCTCTTCGACAATCATCTCGCCCAGCTGGCGCATGATCATGAAGGCGATGAAGCCGCAGACGGCATAGCCCAGAATCATCGACGGGCCAGCGGACTTCAGAACTCCGGCCGAGCCCAGGAACAGACCCGTACCAATCGCGCCACCCAGGGCGATCAGCTGGATATGACGGTTCTTCAGACCACGCTTCAAGTCA